>JAOTYM010000172.1 GCA_029861845.1 Gammaproteobacteria bacterium
CCGTGGGTGACAATCCATTCGCTCCAAAAGTGTTACCTATGTCCTCGGAATAAACTGTTACCTATGTGACCGGAATAGACCATGTGAATTTGGTCCGGGCGAGAGGATTTGAACCTCCAACCACCTGAACCCCATTCAGACCACAAATCTTGTATTTACGCGGTTTTTCGAGAATTCAGATAGCCGAATATAGCCCAATAGAGGAAGACGTGACCCATTGTCGTTACACAGGAATCGACCCTGCGCACATCCCATCTTTATGGGACAGTGTCAGATGGCGAGAAGCGGACGCTCAAACCGTCTAAAAATCGCTTCGCGTCTGTCGCTACCGGCCACAACCGGTCATTCATAACTCAGTGGACTTCATTAGACATCTGTTATCTTTTCAAGGGATCAGAGGCGCCGAGCAATCTCCAAATATCACGTTAGTCACGTGTTCGATTTGCGGTCCGGTGAAAAAAAGGTGAACGCTTCACTTGAAGTGTTCACCCAGCGTACGCTATCTACTTTGGCAAGGTGCGACTACTGCAAGTCAGGCCAGATCGAAGCGATCGGCATTCATGACCTTGGCCCAGGCGGCAACAAAGTCGTTCACGAACTTCTGCTTGTTGTCGTCCTGGGCATAGACTTCGGCATACGCCCGCAGAATCGAATTCGACCCGAAGACGAGATCAACTCTCGTCGCCGTCCATTTTACTTCATCCGTTTTGCGATCACGGATTTCGTACAGGTTATTACCAGCAGGCTTCCAGGTGTTGCTCATATCGGTCAGGTTGACGAAAAAGTCGTTCGTCAGCGCGCCTTCGTGATCGGTGAACACACCGTGCCTGGTGTCGCCGTGGTTCGTGCCGAGGACCCGCATGCCACCGACAAGCACGGTCATCTCGGGAGCGGTCAGTCCCATAAGCTG
The DNA here is from genome assembly GCA_029861845.1 of Gammaproteobacteria bacterium. Taxonomy (GTDB): domain Bacteria; phylum Pseudomonadota; class Gammaproteobacteria; order Acidiferrobacterales; family SPGG2; genus SPGG2. The sequence goes on from JAOTYM010000172.1 coordinate 911, forward strand.
GGTGCGATCGAGCATGAGCTCTTCGGCGCTCCCGGCGTAGTCCTTCTTGAGCCAGTTGCGATAGCCGTCATGAATCGGCTCGAGCGACTCGAACGAATCGATATCGGTCATTTCGTCAGTCGCATCACCACGCCCCGGCGCAAACGGAACGGTGATGTCGTGGCCCGCCGCCTGCTCGATGCCGACGTTGCCGGCAAGCACGATGACATCGGCCACGCTGGCGCCAGTATCGGCGGCGATGCCCTCGAGTACGCCGAGCACCTTGGCAAGCCGCTCGGACTCGTTGCCTTCCCAGTCCTTCTGCGGTGCGAGGCGGATGCGCGCGCCATTCGCGCCGCCACGCTTGTCCGAACCGCGGAAGGTCCTGGCGCTGTCCCAGGCGGTGGTGACCATTTCGGTAACGCTTAGACCGCTGGCTTCGATTTTCGCCTTGACAGCGTCCACATCGTAGCTCGTGCCGCCCGCGGGAACCGGATCCTGCCAGAGCAGGTCTTCCTCGGGCACGTCAGGGCCGATATAGCGCGCCTTCGGCCCCATATCGCGGTGCGTGAGTTTGAACCAGGCACGGGCAAATACCTCATCGATATAGGCCGGATCTGCATAGAAGCGCTCGGAGATCTTGCGGTACTCCGGGTCCATCTTCATCGCCATGTCGGCGTCGGTCATGATCGGGTTGTGGCGGACCGACGGATCCCCCGAGTCGACCGGCTTATCCTCTTCCTTGATGTCCACTGGCTCCCACTGCCAGGCGCCTGCTGGGCTCTTCCTCGATTCCCATTCGTGGTTGAGCAGCATGTCGAAATAGCCGTTGTCCCACTGGGTCGGATGGGTCGTCCAGGCGCCTTCGAGACCGCTGGTGACCGAATCATGGCCAATGCCACGGCCGGTCTTGTTCAACCAGCCCAGGCCCTGATCCTCGACATCGGCCGCTTCGGGCTCCGGCCCCAGCAGTTCCGCGTCGCCATTGCCGTGGCATTTGCCCACGGTATGGCCGCCAGCGGTTAGGGCGACGGTTTCTTCGTCGTTCATAGCCATGCGCGCGAAGGTTTCGCGCACGTCCTTGGCGGTCTTGAGCGGATCGGGCTGGCCGTCAACGCCTTGCGGGTTCACGTAAATCAGGCCCATCATCACCGCGGCCAGCGGGTTTTCCAGCTCCCGGTCACCCGAGTAGCGGCTGTTCGGATTATCGGTCAGCGCCAGCCACTCTTTTTCCGAGCCCCAGTAGACGTCCTTTTCCGGGTGCCAGATGTCTTCACGACCGAAGCCGAAGCCGAAGGTCTTGAGCCCCATCGACTCATAGGCGATGTTGCCTGCGAGAATAATCAGGTCGGCCCAGCTGAGCTTGTTGCCGTATTTTTTCTTGATCGGCCAAAGCAGGCGCCGTGCCTTGTCAAGATTCGCGTTGTCGGGCCAGGAGTTGAGCGGCGCAAAGCGCTGGTTGCCGGTGCCGCCGCCGCCGCGGCCATCGGCAGCCCGGTAAGAACCCGCGGCGTGCCATGCCATGCGAATCATCAGGCCGCCGTAATGGCCCCAGTCCGCGGGCCACCATTCCTGGCTGTCCGTCATCAGTGCATGCAGGTCTTTCTTCAGCGCTTCCACGTCAAGCGACTTGACCGCCTCTCGATAGTCGAAGTCCTCTCCCATCGGGTTGGTCTTGGAATCGTGCTGATGCAAAATGTCGAGGTTCAGGGTGTTAGGCCACCATTCCGTGACCGACGTGTCGCCCGTCGTAATTGCCCCGTGCATCACCGGGCATTGACCGGTAACTCTCTCTGCGGTTGTACTCATCGTTGCGTTCCTTTCGTTCGTGATTTGGAGCACGCATTATACGATTAGAATTAGCTGGTATGGATTAGGAGGATAGGCAGGGACCAGTTAAAAACAAATCAAAAAAATGAGAGTCCGAGTTGGGTCGATGGTGGATATCGCTGATGCGTTGCAGCAAGTTTGGAGACGAAGTCAGCTTAAATCTGCAAAGCGGACAGTTCAAGAAACACGAAGTCGGGGATAGAGAAGAAAGCGGCACGGCGACCACAGAGTAGCCGCAGCGCCGCAGATTTGCCTGAGGTTACTCTTTCGGGAACATCTCACCGATACGGCCAGCAATCGCCTCGTAGAAACCTTGGAGGGCGGCGTCGGCCTCTTCTTGTGACACCCCAGCGGGGTCATAGACGCCACGCCATGTGAGCTGAGAGCGCCCCTCTCCAAGAGACTTCACACGAACCTCGCCAACGTAGTTGCTCACGGGTAACGGCGATGACTGGATGATGTAGTTGAACGCTCGCTCCTCCGGTGAATAGTAAACGAGTTGAAGGTGCACTTCGCCACCGCCCTTTAACATATTGACTTTGAGTGCACCAAGGCCCTCACCATCGCGGGTGCTTGACGCGATGGGCGGCATGATGTTCTCCGACGGCTGATGAAAATCAACGGCATTCCACAACTCGTCGGCTGACACTTTGTAGTTTGCAGTAATGCCTGCTTGGGCCACCGCGTTAGACATGGTGGTTAGCAGTCCGATGGCCGTTATCCAGGTGATTACTTGCTTGTTCATAACAACTACTCCTCCTTCGGTTTTAGACAAAGATGGGTGCCCATCAAGCGGGGTTGCCTAACCGCTGCCGTTAAGTGCTTTAGGCATTTCTCGACAGGCCGATGTAACTCGCGACATGGCTCTCGGCGGCGCTACTTTACTATTGGCAATGGATTTCAATGCCAGGAGAATGATACCCATGAATGGCAAAGGCATCTACCGCTATCCGCTAGTGGATTGGGCAAATTGCGGGCGTTGTGTGATCTGGTTACGAACGGCAGAAATGGGTCTATTCTGTTGAAAAACTCCAAATTTTTCCAAGCGATAAAATCATTTCCGCTACAGCCGATTTCAAATTCTGATACATAGGGGGGATCTTGTAATTACCGATATCTTCCCACAGAGTTACTAGTGAGCTTACGCATAAAATAGTAAGAGAGATTCAGGGCGGTTTTGTTTTCGCCAGAGAAATCGCCTCACCAATTTTTCGAGTTGTCGGGTCGCCCCGGGGATTACTCCACTGGGGCTCCCACAGATCCGGACGTGCGGAATTCCCGCATCCGGCTCCTCAAGTCAAGTGATAGCTGAGTGACGGTAAATACTATGAACGATGCGTACCGGCGGTAAAGGATAGCGTTGCAGAAATGCCGAGAAACGATCCCAGGTCAGCTTAGCGCGTTGCGAGCGGCGCGATAACCACTTGCGCCAGATGCGTTCAACATGGTGACGGAAACTCGCCAGCGAGCGCCCATTACCCGTCATGCCGTAGTACGCGTAGTGACCCAGCAGTTTGCGGCTCAATGCCGCATGTTGCCGCATCACCGGGGCGTGAAGATAAACACGACACCACGTGTTGATGTTACGCAATGCCCGGCCTAACCGATCCTTGGCCGTCTTTCGCCGCACCACCCACTGGCCTTTCCGAGATCGACCCCAGTACAGGGTGAACCCAAGAAAGTCGAACGACCGTTTAACCCCAGGACCACCCCGGGGGCAATCATTCGGGCGCGGGCGATTGAATGGGATCATCCGTGTCTTCTCCGAATGCAGCGTCAGCGCATACTTCTCAAAACGCTTCGCCAACACCGCAAAAACACGCCCGGCATCTTCCTTGCGTGCAAAGCCTAAGACCGCATCATCCGCATAGCGAACCATGAACGATCTGCCCTTTAACCGGGGTTTGACTTCCCGTTCAAACCACTCATCCAACACCTCATGCAGATAGACATTCGCCAACAACGGCGAGATCACACCGCCTTGTGGTGTACCTTGATCGGGGTAGCTCAGCTTCGTGCCTTCCATAACACCTGCCTTGAGCCACTTCCCAATCACGCGACAGATCACCCCGTCACCCACCCGACGAGCCAACATCTCCCGAAGCCGCACTCGATCCACTCGATCAAAGAAACTCTCAATATCAAGTTCGATCAGCCAACAACTCGGCAACGACATCGTCTGCTGCCATAGCTGATTAAGTGCCTGGTGCGCGGAACGTCCCGGCCGGAACCCATACGAGCAATCCTCGAACTGCTTCTCATAAATGGGCTCTAACAACATCACCACCGCACGTTGCAGAACTTTATCTTCCAACGTCGGGATGCCTATCGGTCGAACACGCTGGCCATCACCCTTCGGAATATACACACGCTTCACCGGTGGCGCTCGGTAGCGTCCCGACTTGAACCGGTCAAGCAAACTCAACAAGTTCTGATCAAGATGCGTTTCGTATTGCGCCGCCGTCTGCCCATCAACCCCGGCCGCACCCACTTTCCTGGTCCGACGATACGCTTCGCGTAGCCAGTCCAAATCAATAAGGTGCGACAGCGTTAACAACGCTTCGTGTGGATACCGTTCGGCTCGCTGTGCCAGCTTGAGTTGTTTCGTTGAGATGGCCTGTGGATTCTGTGTTCCAACCATCGGTCCCTCCTCAAGCAACTTGACCCGATCTTCTCCTTCCCTACACAGGCTCCGCTCGGGATGCGTTCGCCTGCTTCATCGGTACTATAAAAAGACTCCGACTTCTCTCACCTCGTCCGAGTACCTTATAGTCCTCGTACCACTGATCCCGTGCCGCATTCGCTCCTATCGGCATCGCACGCCACACCGTAGGCCTGGACTACTTCTTAAACGGTGCCTGCACCGTTTATTAACAGCGGAAAGTGAGAGACCTCCCAGGTTCCTGGAAGACCCTCTTGTCTACCATGCCCTGCTCTTAGACTCCGCGGAGCAACTCGCATCAGGCTATACAACGCGAGTTATGCCGCCTTCCACTTTGAAAACAGTGTCGGCCTCCGGTTCCTATTCCTTTCGAAGCTCAATAACACGGCCTAGCAACACCCTGTGTACGCTTCGCAGTAAAGGTCACCCTCATACCACGCCACACTCGGTTCCGGCTGGCTGCCAACCTTTGCCGCGCAGGATTCTCACCTGCCGGGTCCCAATAGAAGATTTCCGTCTCGTCATCCATTACATGACTTCCCTCTCCTCCAAACTTCCTGGCGCACTTTCAACTGAATAGGTCGCAAACCGCCCTTCAATAATATGT
>JAOTYM010000173.1 GCA_029861845.1 Gammaproteobacteria bacterium
CGCCGCTTAATCGATCATGGATCCGATAAAACACCTGACCCACCACTAACGGCAATAGCACCAGCCCCGCGAGCGCCATGACGCCGATTTGGCGGTGGGAGAGGCTGGCAATCTGGCCCTTTCGGAACCCTTCAGGAATCAGGATAATATTCATGCCCTTACAAGTTATAGACGCTACAGCGCGCGTCGTCCATTTACACTAACTATAATTTATAAATGACTCTAAGAAAGATACGTAACTATCTATCAGGTCACGCATTTACCCGATGGAGCCATGAGCGCGATAGCGCGCGTAAACTCGAGTGCGCATGGAATGACCGTATTGACCCGCCATTGTCAGCGCATACCCGGCCCATGAGCTACCGGGCGGGTAGGTTGGTGGTACAGGCAGATTCAGCGCTATGGGCCGATCGTCTGCGGCACCAACAAAAACATGCTATGCAAACTCTGCGCCAACACCTATTCTTCGTAGACTTAGTGGAGCTGGGAATACGCGTGGTGCCGCTGTCGCAGGCCAGCGTTACCGGCAGTAATCGGCCGCAGGCGCGGTTGTCGGAAGCCAGCACCAGGGTGATCAAGGCAGTGGCCGCGGGCATCAAGGACCCGGCCCTGAAAGCGGCCCTAGAAAGGCTCAGTGCCAACGCTAGAGATACCACGGACGGTTCTACACGAAACCCACAATGAAACCACTAGACCTGCCCCGGCTCGCTGTTAATGCAGCGGCGCGTCACCTGGTGGCGGCCATGGCATGTGTGTTGGTGGCGGCATGCAGTTCTGCCCCATTGGTGCCTGAGCCGTCGCCAGTGCCCGCAGATTCTGCGCCAGCCGTATCGATACCGCCACCCGAGGTGACCACCCCGGTACCGACGCCAAGCGTCACCGTGCCGGCGCCGGCGGAAGTAACGCCGCCGGCCGCCATCGAACCGGCGGCGCTCCAGTTGGCGGCGGTGGGAGATATTATGCTCGGCGGCAGTGCGGCACCGGAGCTAAGGCGCGAGGGATATGATTACCCGTTTGCATTGGTCCAGCCTATTCTTGATCAAGCCGATGTGGTGTTCGGTAACTTGGAGGGCCCGTTGACTGACGCCGGCCAGGCCGCGCCCGATAAGCGTTATGTGTTCAGATCGCCAGCGGCGAAGGCGGCGCCGGCCTTAGCGGCGGCGGGCTTCACGGTTATGTCGCTAGCCAATAACCACACCATGGATTACGGTGTCGACGGGCTTAAACAAACGATAGCGGCACTTGATGAGGTGGGTATTCGGCATGCAGGGGCTGGTATGAACCTGCAACAGGCGAGACAAGCTGCTTTTCTAAACAGCGGTGATTATACGCTCGGATTTCTTGCTTACTCGCTGACTTTTCCTGAAAGCTTTTGGGCGCAGGACCAGCGCCCTGGGACCGCCTTTGGGCACGCAGACCATATCCGTGCAGATGTGGCCGCTACCCGAGAGCAGGCAGATGTGGTCGTGGTGTCGTTTCACTGGGGCCGTGAGGCCACCACCGAGTTACGCGACTATCAATCAATACTCGCGCACGCTGCCATTGATAGCGGTGCGACGGTGGTGTTGGGTCATCACCCCCATATTTTGCAGGGCATAGAACACTACAAAGACGGCATTATCTTTTATAGCCTAGGTAACTTTGTATTCGGATCGTACAGCCGCAAGGCGACCCGAAGTATCATTGCGTTACTAAACTTACAAGGCGCAAAGGTGTCGGAAGTAAGATTGATTCCTGTGAACGTTGACAATATCGAACTCGTCTTCCAGCCTCGGCTTCTGGTCGGAGAACAGGCGAACGAGGTTATTGCGGAGTTAAAACGCTTGTCAAAACCGCTTTCTACGGCGATCATGGCTGTGAACGGCGTTGGTCTGGTGCAACTATCTGGGCAAACAGATCAGAAGCTAATGTCGCAACAGGAATACTAGTGTCACTAGGATTGACTCACATCAGAAGTGTGCTGATACGGCCCTATGATTCGACCATTTGAGCTCTTCATTGGCCTGCGTTACACGCGCGCTAAACGCCGCAATCTTTTCATCTCCTTTATTTCGCTCATTTCTATTCTTGGGATTGTCGTCGGGATCACCGCGCTCGTTACTGTGTTGTCCGTAATGAACGGGTTTGGCGAGGAACTTCGTGGCCGAATCCTGGGTTTTGTATCACACGTGACGATAACCGAGACTGATGGTGGGCTTCGTGATTGGCGTGACGTTGCGGCCAAAGTAGCAACCCACGCAGAAATTAGCGGCCGTGCCCCCTACATCGTGGGCCAAGGGATGCTTGTGCATGGTAACGCCGCGAGTGGGGTCCTCATCCGTGGGATCTTGCCTTCAGAGGAGCCTCAGGTCTCCGACCTAGATCAGAAGATGGCAGTTGGCGGCCTCAGCAATCTCCAGCCTGGGGAGTTTGGCATAGTATTGGGACAGGAGCTCTCGTGGAAACTGGATGCACCCATCGGTTCGCGTGTTGCGTTGGTTATCCCACAGGCGTTGGCGACTCCAGTGGGCGTAGTGCCACGTTCGAAGCGATTTAGAGTTGTCGGTATATTCGATGTCGACATGTACGAGTATGACAGCGGGTGGGCGTTGGTTCATATCAGCGATGCCGCTAAGCTCTATCGAATGCCCGATCAGGTGAGCGGGCTGCGCTTGAAGTTAAACGATCTAGACTCGGCGCCACGCGTAAGCCGAGAGATTCAGAATGCGTTGGGAACCGAGTATCGTTCTCGTGATTGGGCACAGCAACACGTTAATTTCTTCCGCGCCCTGAAAATGGAGAAGACAGTTATGTTCATCATTATGTTGTTGGTCATAGCTGTGGCGGCGTTTAACGTTGTTTCAACACTGGTAATGGTAGTAACAGATAAAGAGGCAGACATTGCTATATTGCGAACACTAGGTGTTAGCGCGGCCGGTATTATGCTTATTTTTATGGTGCAAGGAACGATCATCGGATTTGTAGGTACGCTCCTCGGAAGTGTGTGTGGGGTTTTGCTTGCATCAAACGTTGGAGAGATTGTTCATTTCATAGAGGGTCTATTCAACGTTACTTTCTTGGCGCCGGACGTGTATTACATTAGCGATGTACCCTCGCGGGTACACTGGCCGGATGTGACTATGATCGCCGGCGCCTCTTTGGCGATGGGTTTACTGGCGACACTTTATCCGGCGCGCCGTGCCGCAAAGGTACAACCCGCAGAGGCTTTGCGATACGAATGAACGGCGATCCTGTTCTCCGTTGCACTGGTCTAATGAAAACCTTTAGTGAGGCGTCGTTTAGCGTCGATGTACTGAATGGCGTTTACCTACGTTTAGGGAAAGGGGAGCAGATAGCTATTGTCGGCGCATCGGGGGCTGGAAAAAGCACGTTATTACATCTACTCGGCGGGCTTGACCGGCCAACTGCCGGCATGATCGAAATAGACGGCGTGAAGATGTCGAAATTGAACGACACTCAACGCGGACATTTGCGTAACCGTAAGTTAGGATTCGTTTATCAGTTCCACCACCTGTTGCCAGAATTTAGTGCGCTTGAAAACACCGCCATGCCCTTGCTTATAAGACGGGTGGCCTCCAGCGAGGCACAGAGCAGGGCGCGAGAAATGTTGGCCAGGGTCGGCCTGGACGATCGGCTGGGCCACAAACCAGGCGAGCTCTCGGGTGGCGAACGTCAGCGGGTGGCCGTGGCACGGGCATTGGTAACGCGACCACTGTGTGTGCTTGCCGATGAGCCGACTGGGAATCTCGACCGGCGAAATGCGGATAGCGTTTACGAGTTAATGCTCGACCTCAACCGGGAACTTGGGATGAGTTTCGTAATCGTAACGCATGACATGAAACTAGCAGCGCAAGTTGATCGAATCGTGAGGTTGGAAGATGGTATCCTGAAGGAAGTTGCGGATGCCGCGCATGCAGGCGACAGTCTGGCCGGTACGGAGACTCAAGTAAGGGGACAGCCTGAATTAAGTTAAGACTTCGCGGGTCGATTCTTGGCTCGTCGCTGTTTTCTATTTTCCCATTCCCGGATGACGTGCCAACGCCAAAGCATGCGCGCGCTGAAGTATCCGACTATGGCTGAAAGGAAACCCACAATCGAACAACCTACGAGAAGCGGCTCAGACCGCTGTACAAACTCGGCTCGAAACCACTCCCACGACCAAGCAAATGCAACCTCTTGGTCGACATTGCCGATCACCCATGTGCCGATTTTGTAACAAAACAGAAATAAAGGCGGGATCGTGATCGGGTTAGTAACCCATACCAATGCAACAGCCAGAGGCAAGTTCAGGCGAAGCATGATAGCGAGTGCACCGGCCGCCACCATCTGGAAGGGTATCGGCATGAACGCCATAAATAGACCGACGGCAACCGCACCGGATGTCGAATAACGGTTTAGATGCCAGAGATTTGGATCATGTAAGAATCTATCGAACAGGCGCAACGGCTTATATCCGCGGAGCGTGTGTCTGTCTGGCAAGTAACGCCTTATAAGTCTTCTAGCCATGCGCGATCGGTATTTCGGTGTAATACAGATAGTGTATATTCTCGGTCGTAGGACGACTAGAAGAAGATCTCTGGAAGGAATGGCGGTCGTAGCTGGTTCTCCCACACCGAAGCTTTAAGTTTTCGCTGTCGGCACCTTTGTTGGTGGTGTACGATGCGGGGCCGCGGTTCAGCGAACGATTTGATATCGGGCGCGTCGTTGTCAGAGTGCAATAGGGATGAAGGATCTAAATTTCTCGCAATAGCACAACGAGATAGTTCTTCGAACGGGAGGATTAGCCGGGCACATAGCCTTATTGGCAATCACAATGCGCTACTCGTTGGTGGTTCGGTGAACAGATGCTTCTAGGGCCTGTAACACTGACTGGAGTCCGACCATCACTAAGGCTGCGATTGCTAGTGGATTTAGGTTCATGTGCATGCCTCACTTTTGTTTGTTGAACTGTTGTGCCACAACATGTGAAATCTGCATCATCGTAGACAAGAGCTGTTCCTCACTCCCACCTAATAGCTCCCACGCTTGTTCCAAGTTAGACAAGATCTGGCTGTGTAGGCTTGCGAGTTCTTCTTTTGTGTAGGCTTCTGGATCAGCCACAATCGAATCTACGTCGTACAAGGCTTCGGCAATGCAGGCTTGGAGTTCGGGGATTTTGTTGGAGTCGTCTTGTTTGGGGGTGAGGTAGAAAGGCATGGTGGGTCTCCTGTTATTCTTTGGTGCCGTGGCGCTTGAGCAGTGCGACGATGTCCTTGTGGCCTTGTCGGCCGCCAGGCGCAATGGCCTGTGGCCGTCGTTGTTTCCCGTGTTGACCTTGGCCCCCTTAGCAATCAGCAGTCGCGGTTGTTGTTTATCGCCCCGACCTTAGCACCGTGGGTGAGAAGCATGGCAGCCACCTCGGCGTGGCCATTAAGCGCGGCTACGTGCAGCGGTGTGCTGTCGCCGGTGCCCTTCACATTAACGTCAGCGCCTTCGGCAACGAGTCGACTTACCGCATCGACGTCTCCCTCCTCGGTGTAAATCTCCAGCTGCACCGCCAGAGATTTGTGATCAAGCTTCGCACCAGGCTTCGGAAGGGGAACTCAGCTTTCATGGCAAACCCCAGCTCGCGGTTGGTCGCCTAATATAGATAAGTCCGACGAATTATAATGTGATTTGTGAGGTCTTTAAATCCAGGATTGCAGGGGTAAGAAATGCGTTCAGCGGCTCGTATCATTGCTATTTGCTTCCTCGTATTTCTCTCCCTAGCGGTCTCTGCCGAGCCGCTCACCGGCAAGGTCGTCAAGATCACGGACGGCGATACCCTCTACGTCCTCGATAACAACTACCAGCAACACAAGATCCGTCTAGCCGGGATCGATGCTCCCGAACGAAAGCAGGCGTATGGATTGGCTTCTCGTAAGCATTTAGCTTCGATCGTGGCGAGCCAACAAGTCACGGTTGAATATAAAAAGCGGGATCGCTAT
>JAOTYM010000174.1 GCA_029861845.1 Gammaproteobacteria bacterium
GCGTCGATGTTGCGGAGGCCCGTGGTTATGTGACACGTAGCGCCAAACGCTATGACCTGATTCACGTGGCCTTGCTCGACTCTTTCGGCGCCACAAATGCGGGCGTTCATGCTTTGAGTGAAAGCTACATCTATACAGTTGAAGCCCTGCAAGCGTATCTCGAGCATCTTGCGCCAGGCGGCCTACTGGCCATCACCCGTTGGTTGAAACTACCGCCGCGCGACAGCCTTAAATTATTCGGCACCGCGATCGACGCGTTGAAGCGTACGGGGGTAGCCGCGCCCGGGCGGCATCTGGCATTGATCCGAAGCTGGAACACCAGCACCTTGCTGGTTAAGAACGGTCACTTGACAGAACCTGATGTGGTCGCGATTCGGGATTTTTGTGAACGCCGCTCTTTCGACGTAGCGTATTACCCGGCGATGCAACGAAGCGAGGCCAACCGATTCAATCTGCTCGACGAGGCCCAACTATTCGACGGTGCGACCGCGCTGTTGAGTGCGGCACGGCCCGACTTCTCGCATCGCTACAAGTTCCATATCACCCCGGCTACCGATGATAAGCCCCACTTCTTTCACTTCTTCAAATGGCGCTCACTACCGGAGCTTTTGGCGCTACCGCAAGGTGGCAGGGGCTCTTTAGTAGAGTGGGGTTATCTGATTCTCGTTGCCACCATCGTGCAGGCGCTGTTCGTTGGTATGGTTTTGATTCTCGTGCCGCTCTGGGTTACCAAGCATGCTCGGCGTACGCGCACCGGCGCGCGCATGGGGTTTTATTTCGGCGCACTGGGGCTCGCGTTCATATTCATGGAGATCGCATTCATACAAAAGTTTATCCTGTTCCTCAACCACCCGCTCTATGCGATCGCGGTGGTGCTTAGCGGATTTCTTGTGTTTGCCGGAGTTGGCAGCGGCTACTCGGGACAACTTGCACGACGATTGGAAAACATCACTTTCCCGCCGATTGCCGCGGCCGTGGTCGGTATTATCGGAATAAGTCTGATCTATATCTTTTTACTTGCGGACATGTCTTCATGGTTGGTTGCTCTACCGGATGCCGCCAAGATTACTGCCTCTCTCGCGCTGATCGCACCGTTGGCCTTTTGTATGGGCATGCCGTTCCCGCTCGGACTCGCGAAACTGGCGGCCCACGACCCGGACTTCATTCCCTGGGCATGGGGTATCAATGGCTTTGCCTCAGTTGTCAGTGCCGCTTTGGCAACCTTGCTCGCTATCCACTTCGGTTTTACCGCGGTGGTAGTGCTAGCGCTCGTGCTTTATGCGTTAGCGGCGGTACTTGTGCGCCGCCCGCTCTAGTTGCTTTTTCAGATTCTTTGACCGATCCTGTGTCAATCGATGCTACGGCGTGGGCAATCTATCGAGTTCGACGCTTGAATCTGACACAGAGGTGCCATGATTTTTGTAAACGAGCTACCTACCCTAGATCCGCTGCGTGCCGCTATCAACGACGCCTTCCTCGCCGATGAGACGGCATCTGTAGAAGCCCTATTACCCCAGGCCGAAATCGACGCCGATGCCAACGCGCGTGTGGCCGAGCGCGCACACAAGCTGGTCATCGCCGTACGCGAACAGAGCAAGGCCCAGGGTGGACTCGACGCCTTCATGCACGAATACGATCTTTCTTCCGAGGAAGGGGTGATGCTTATGTGCTTGGCGGAGGCGCTATTGCGAATTCCCGATGCCGACACCGCCGATCGGTTGATACGCGACAAACTGGCGCAGGGCAAGTGGGATAAGCATCTGGGGCATAGCAATTCCTTGTTTGTCAACGCGTCGACCTGGGGCCTGATGTTAACCGGTCGCATCGTGCAGCTTGATCGCCTAAGCGCGGATGACATCGGTGCGTTCCTGGCTCGGATTACCGCCCGCATGGGTGAGCCCGTCATTCGCTTGGCGTTGAACCAGGCGATGCGCATCATGGGCCATCAGTTCGTGATGGGGCGGACGATTGAAGAGGCATTGAAGCGTAGCCACACACCGGAACATAAGGATTATCTGCATTCGTTTGACATGTTGGGAGAAGCCGCCCTGAGTGAAGAGGATGCGGAGCGCTATTACAAATCCTACATTAATGCGATCGGTGCTTTGGCGAAAGAGGCAAAGCAGAGCAGTGACGTCTATTCGGCTCCCGGGATTTCCATCAAGCTGTCGGCGCTGCATCCGCGATTCGAATTCGCGAAACGTGAGCGTGTATTGAAAGAACTTACGCCACGGGTGCACGCGTTAGCAAGGCTCGCGCGCGACGCCGGTATTGGCATGGCCTTAGATACCGAGGAGGCAGACCGCCTCGATTTGACGCTTGATATTTTCGAAGCAGTCTATAGTGCCTTGCAATCGGATTGGAGCGGCTTCGGTCTGGCGCTTCAGACCTATCAGAAGCGCGCCATTCACGTGCTGCAGTGGTTGATTGAGCTCGCGCGCAAGCAGCGGCACCGTATTCCGGTACGCCTGGTCAAGGGCGCCTACTGGGACACCGAGATCAAACTTGCGCAGCAGCAAGGCCTCGATGGCTATCCCGTGTTCACTCGCAAGCCTTCCACCGACGTTTCCTATCTGGCCTGCGCCAAACTTACATGGGCGGCGCGCGATGTCCTATACCCGCAGTTCGCTACCCACAACGCACATACCGTCGCGTTCGTATTGGAAATGGTGAGCAGCGACCGTGGTTTCGAGTTTCAACGTCTGCACGGCATGGGCGAAGAGCTTTACGGTGAAATCGTCGCCGAAGACAAACAGGGTGTTGCGTGCCGTGTCTATGCGCCGGTTGGGTCACACGAAGATCTGCTTCCCTATCTTGTCAGGCGCCTACTCGAGAACGGTGCCAATACCTCGTTTGTCAATCGTATCAGCGATGAAAAGTTACCGGTGGAAGAAATCACCGCTGACCCAGTTGCGACCACACGGGCAACTAAGCCCTTACCACATCCGCGAATTCCGTTACCGGTAGATCTCTACGCGGCCGAACGACGTAACGCACATGGCATCGATCTAGCCGATACTGCCGCCCTGACGTCATTGGCGCAAGGCATGGCGAAGAGCATGGGCAGGCCATGGATGGCGCAACCAATCGTTAATGGCAAGGCAGTCAGGGGTCAGAAGAATGCGATAACGAATCCCAGTGACCGGCGTCGGGTAGTGGGTCATGTGGTTGAGGCCAAAGATAGCGTGATCGACAAGGCACTGAAAGTGGCGGTGGCGGCATCTTACGAGTGGAGTCGCACTGATATTGAGACTCGCGCTCAGTGCCTGGAGCGGGCGGCTGATTTGCTGGAACAACATCGCCCCGAGCTGATGGCGCTTTGTGTACGTGAAGGTGGTAAGTCCATTGCCGATTCATTGGCCGAGGTGCGTGAGGCGGCGGACTTTTGCCTCTACTATGCGGCTAGCGCCCGTCGCGTTTTAGGGACTATGGCCATGCCAGGGCCAACCGGTGAGAGCAACAAACTCGGTTTGCATGGGCGTGGTGCGTTCGTTTGTATCAGCCCGTGGAACTTTCCGTTGGCGATCTTCACCGGCCAAATCAGCGCCGCGTTGGTGGCCGGCGACACGGTGATTGCCAAGCCGGCGGAGCAGACCCCGCTCGTGGCGGCGCGTATGGTGCAGTTGTTACACGATGCGGGTATTCCCGGCGAAGTCCTACAATTTTTGCCCGGTGCAGGTGCTACTGTCGGTGCCCGGCTGGTCGCCGATGATCGCATTGCTGGGGTGACGTTTACCGGCTCGACTGAAACTGCGCGCGTCATCAATAAAACCCTTGCCCGGCGCGCGGGGCCGATCATCCCCTTTATTGCAGAGACCGGTGGCCAGAACGCAATGATCGTCGATAGTTCTGCCCTGCCAGAACAAGTGGTGATGGATGTGTTGAGGTCTGCGTTCGCCAGTGCCGGGCAACGCTGTTCGGCACTGCGCGTATTGTTTTTGCAACGAGACGTTGCTGCGCGTGTTCTCCGCCTATTGAAAGGTGCAATGGCCGAGCTATCGGTCGGCGATCCAGCCTTCCTCAAGACTGATGTTGGTCCCGTCATCGATGAGCAGGCCAGGGGTATGCTTGAAGCGCACGCAAAGCATATGCAGCGCGACGGAAGGCTTATTTATCAAGTAGAGCTGCCACCCGAGACAGCGCACGGGACCTTCTTCGCGCCACGCGCCTATGCGATAGACAGTTTGGACCGGCTGGAACGAGAAGTCTTCGGCCCGGTGCTACATGTCATCAACTATTCATCCAATAAATTGGATAACGTCATCGCGGCCATTAACAAGACAGGCTACGGTCTTACCTTAGGCATCCATAGTCGTATCGATGAGACCGTGCGCTACATACAAGAGCGCGCCCATGTGGGTAATACCTATGTCAACCGGGATATCATCGGCGCTACCGTCGGTGTGCAGCCGTTTGGTGGGGAAGGTTTATCGGGCACGGGTCCCAAGGCCGGTGGGCCCCATTACCTACAGCGCTTCGCGACGGAACGAACCGTAACGGTGAATACGGCCGCCGTCGGCGGTAACGCCAGCTTGTTTGCGATAACTGGCGAGGAAGGATAAGACAGCGCCACAAGTGGCTGTTTAAGTTTGTGATTTCTCAAAGGTCACTTTGGCTGATCAAGAATTAACAAAAGAAGCAAAAAATGAAAAACGTATTCAACTGCACCGGGCATGAACTGAAGATCCCAAATGTTGTAGACAGTGAGGGAGTGTATCTATTTGACGAAAATGGAAGACGATACATGGATTTAGAATCAGGGGTGTGGTGTACAGTATTGGGCCATAAGAACAACAGAATCAACGGAATAATTAAAAAACAAATCGATTCTATAATGCACGCAGGATTTTGTTATTCGAATGAAATCCTTGATGAATCAGCAAAATCAATCTTGTCTATCACGAACTTTGAAGGCGGCAAGAGTGTATTTCTTAGCTCTGGAAGTGAAGCAATTGAAATATTAAGGCAGATTACGAAACCTGTTACGGGGAAACAGAGGACCTTGACTCTTCACGATGCTTATCTCGGATCATTATAGTTCGGTCATCAATAGAAACGAAGGATGGCACAGCTTTAATTGGGAAAATTGTAGGACTTGTTTGAAGAAGAACGAATGTGATCCTAATTGTGAGGCACTTCAGAATATTCCCGAAGATATATCCGAATTTATATTTGAACCTGGAAGTGCCTCCGGGTTTGTCAGATTCCCTCCAAAAGCACTGATTCAAAATATGGTGAACATTGCTCGGAAGAACAAAGGGAAAATAATTGCTAACGAAGTGACCACTGGAATTGGGCGGACAGGAAAGCGGTTTGGCTATCAACATTACGCTATAGAACCAGATATGGTTTCCATTGGAAAAGGTATTGGGAATGGATATCCCGTCAGTGTCGCGGTGCTAAGTCTTGCAATAGTGAAAGACCTGGAAGCGAAACCCTTTAAATATTCACAGTCGTATCAGAATGATCCTTTAGGTGCTGCGATCGTTCATGAAGTCATACAAGCAATAAAAGATAATGACGTGATTGCGAACGCGGAAAGAAAGGGAGAAATGTTTTTTTCTCGACTTAACTCTCTCGTGGATAGTGAAATAGTTCTTGGTGTCCGTGGAAGAGGATTGGATGTTCGCCGGTGAGCTGGCTAGCGAGCAAGTTGGAGATGAGATATACGATGAGCTAATAGAGAAAGGGTATATTGTGTGTAATAGAGGTTCTTTATTCCGAATAGATCCTCCTCTCACAATAAGTGAAGACGAGTTTGGAGAATTCATAGATGCATTTAGAGTCATAATAGCCTCGAAGAAAAATGCCACATAACAATGTAAATATGTACAGTGACAGTTATCACCTGACACCCGCCCCGGGCGGGTTATCCGTTTAAGCCGCTTTCTTACTCGTCTTCGTTGCTCCTTTTTCGGGTTTGGGT
>JAOTYM010000175.1 GCA_029861845.1 Gammaproteobacteria bacterium
TTGTTTCTCGCTGAGCAGCTGGAAGAGGCGCTTACCGTTACGGAACGAGCGCTGGCGCTTGCCCGCAAGCGGGCTGAACGTGGCCACGAGGCCTATGCCCTTCGCCTCCTCGGGGACATTGCCGCTCACCCTGATGCGCCCGAGACCGAGACCGCGCAGGCGCGATATGGCGAGGCGCTGGCGCTGGCAGAGAAGTTTGGCATGCAACCGCTCGTTGCCCACTGTCAGCTCGGGCTTGGGCGTCTCTATCAACGCGAAGGCCGGCGGCAAGAGGCCGACGAGCATGTCGAGAAAGCAGCGGCGATGTATGCGGATATGGGCATGCGCTGGTGGCAGGAGCGTGCCAATGGAATGAGGTGATACCGGTTCGAACATCTCCCATTTCCGCTTTCCAACAAGGATTGCGCTCATCGGGCACACCGTCGTTTTGATTCCCCCCGCAACGACGTACCCACATTGAACCTTCTAATTCAGAAAAAAGGGGGGCGGGCACGCCCCACGCCCACCCCCACCGGAAAGTGCTACATCCACGGCTAATTGACGGCGGCCAACCCTCTGATTTCGCTTGTCGCAATGTCTGCATGCCCCCCTCGCACCGGTGCCCGGATCGTTGGCGATCGGATCGATGTAGGGATTGTGCTCAATTAAGATCCCGGTGGTGAAAGCGATCGTATTGGCTGAGACGTCGAGCGGGGGGGGCTCGACCCGGCGAATGGCTGCGTGCTTAGGCGCTTTAGCGTGGCCAAAATCCGGACGATCTGCTTGCCTAACCAGACCCCGCTGTCCACGGTCCTTTGGTATTGCTGCTGTTGTCTGTCTATCATCTGTTCATCCATTGCGATTTCCCTCCTGTTGCGGGCTATGACTGCTTTACTGATGCGCCGATCCCGCGATCGAGACCAGGCTGTCATCCGCCGGCCTAACGACCGTCGGCATGTACGGATCAATCGTTGTGCGAGCCCGCCAACGAATCGTTCTGGCGTCAAAGGCAAGGCCGCGTAACTGACTAAAGCCCAACACACCCGCGGCCGTGCCGGCGCCAGTATCCGGGTCTATGGTGATTAACTGACCCGGATACGGGGAGGTCGACGTGCCGTAGAGCGTGTTGCTGATCGGATCAAACGCCAGGCCGGCGACGTTGGTAAAACCCAGGCTCCCCGGCGCTCCGACGGCGGTGCCGGCGCCGGTGGCCGTGTCGATGGTGAGCAGCAATTGGCCGGTGCGTGTATCGGTGCCGTAGAGGGTTCTAGTTCTGGCATCAAAGGCTAGCCCCTCAACAGACCTAAAGCCCAAACGCCCGACCGCGGTGCCTGCCCCTGTGATGGGGTTGATGGTGATTAGCTCACCCTGGCTCGGAAAGCTCACCGCGCCGTACAGGGTCTTTGTATGGGGATCGAAGGCGAGACCACGGACATTGCTGAAACCCAATGTGCCCACCGCCCGAGCCACACCGGTGTCCGGGTCGATGCGAATGAGGTGTTCGCCAGCGCTATCGGTGCCGTAGAAGGTATTGTTGTGCACATCAAAGGCGAGGCCCTGTATCTGGGTAAAGCCTCGCAGTCCTGATTCCGACAGACGGCTGGCGGTATCGGTGAGATTGACCAACTGATAGAAGGCGGTGTCCCAGTCGCTCCCGCGCAACGTCATTGTGGCGCGCGTGATAGAATTTGGGTGTCCGCCGCCGCTGCCGCGAGCTGCGATCGTCAGCATCACAACGATAATTCCCAGAACGGAAACTAGTCTTTTGATCTGCATCGTCCCTGCGGCCTCCCAACGTATCCGTGATTACGGGTTGAAACATGGTGCAGGATTTAGTGTAGAGACGATGTCCTGAGGATGCTGTGACAAATATCACAGTTCGAAGAGGCTAGCGTGGGATCGTGTTCGGCGACGCGTCGAGATTGAGTCGCCGGGAGCCGGGATCGTTCGCCGCTTAGATCGCCGGCATCGGCACCGGCGGAGTTAGAACTTGCGGTAGGCCTTCTTCAGGTCAACCATCGGGTGACGATCGGACATCTGAAACTTGACTAGCAGCTCTCGCGCAATCATGTCGCGATCGTGCTGGCCTTTCGGCAGTTTCATGTTCTTCGGTACCGTCACCCAGGCATTGATGTTTCGATCGAATACGGCTGGGCGGCCTTCCTCGTATCCCAGATGAACATCTTCCAGCCAGTTCAAATCTTGCCAACCCATGATCTCCATGTATTTCTTGAGGAACGGTGTAAGGCGCGCGTAATCGGGTAACAAGTTGACGTCATAGCGGTAGCCAATATTTTGGCCGATCATTTCGCCACGTGCAGACTGGGCGTCTACAGTCGTTTTCTTCTTTGGCACTGAGCCGCGCTTCTTGGTTAGCTTACGAGCCTTAGTTTTCTTTCTTTTGGCCATGTGCGTACCCTCAGTAACGCGTCATATCGGGCCGGCCGACGGTATGCTGTGAGCCCGCCAACGGTACCTGCGCAAGAGCGGAGGCCTCCATCGTCAGCGCCGCCAGGTCTTCCGGTTCGAGCGAATGCACGTTGGTTTTGCCGCAGGCGCGGGCCAGCATCTGGCATTCGATGGTGAGTGTGTGCAAAAAATTGTAAACGCGCTCAGCGGCGTCATCGGGATTAAGGCGTTTGCGCAGCACGGGGTCCTGGGTGGCAACCCCCACCGGGCAACGTCCCGTGTGGCAGTGATAGCAGGAGCCGGCTTCGACCCCCACTTCCTTCTCGTAGTTGGCGTCGGGGATATCCTTGTTGCAATTCAAGGCCATTAGGGCCGAGTGCCCGATCGCCACGGCGTCGGCCCCAAGCGCCAGCGCCTTGGCGACATCGCCGCCGTTGCGAATACCACCGGCGTAGATCAGCGAAATATTACCCGACTGACCGACATCATCGAGCGCCTTACGCGCTTGGCGAATGGCAGCGATGCCCGGCACCCCTGTTTCCTCGGTGGCGAGATGGGGGCCGGCCCCGGTGCTGCCCTCCATGCCATCCATGTAGATACAATCCGGATCGGTCTTAGCCGCCATGCGCACGTCATCGTACACACGCGCCGCGCCCAGCTTTAATTGAATTGGAATCTCCCAGTTTGTCGCTTCGCGGATTTCCTGGATCTTGAGCGCCAAGTCGTCTGGCCCCAGCCAATCGGGGTGGCGTGCCGGCGAGCGTTGATCGATACCAGCCGGCAACGAACGCATCTCCGCCACCTGATCGGAGACCTTCTGACCCATGAGGTGTCCACCCAAACCGACTTTGCAGCCCTGGCCGATGAAAAACTCACAACCGTCCGCCAGTAGTAAATGATGTGGATTAAAACCGTAGCGCGACTGGATACATTGATAAAACCATTTGGACGAATAGCGGCGTTCATCGGGAATCATGCCGCCTTCGCCGGAACACGTTGCAGTGCCCGCCATAGTGGCGCCACGCGCCAGTGCGGTCTTGGCTTCGTAGCTCAATGCGCCGAAACTCATGCCGGTGATGTAAATGGGAATATCCAGCTCTAGCGGTCGTTTGCATCGTGGGCCGAGGATGGTCTTGGTCTCGCACTTCTCGCGATAGCCTTCAATCACAAAGCGCGTGAGCGTACCGGGGAGAAAGGTAAGATCATCCCACGTCGGAATCTTCTTGAAGATAGAAAACCCCCGCATGCGATAACGACCGAGTTCCGCCTTGATGTGGATGTCATCGATGACCTCGGGGGGGAATATAAAACTTCGCCCAAGGTTGTACCGGTCCCGTTTCGGTGATCGTGAACTCTGCCGTGCGTTCGACCGTGCAGTGCTACGAGACTTTGTCTTTGCCGCCATTGTTCAATCCCTCGATGCTAGAGCACCAACTTCTTTTCTGTGGGCTCGAGATTGTCATAGTTCCACAACTTCTTGCCGGCCACGATTTTGGTCATGTTCTTGGTGCCATTCGGTGTTTTGAGCCCGTATAATGATAATTTGCGGTCCAACCATTGGATGTCGAGGTCAGTGATTTCCGCTTCTACCGCATCGACACCAAGGTCTGCGATCTTGCCACCGATGTAAATTGTCCCGTCGTACATCGAATCGCCCAAGTTCTTACCGGCGTCTCCCAGTATGACCATGCGCCCGCGTTGCATCATGAAGCCGCTAAAGGCGCCAGTGCGCCCGCCGACGATGATGGTTCCGCCTTTTTGATCAATACCGGTGCGGCTGCCAACGTCGCCCTTGCAGACGAGATCGCCACCACGGATAGCGGCACCAAATGTCGAACCAGCGTTTTTTTCGATCACGACGGTGCCGGCCATCATATTCTCAGCGCACGACCAGCCAACCCGACCGGAGATGGTCACGTTAGGGCCATCGATGAGCCCAACCCCGAAATACCCTAGGCTCCCTTCGAAATGAAGTCGCAGGCGATTGAGGATGCCGACTCCAAGTGAATGTTTAGCACCGGGGTTCTGTACTGTGATCCTGCCGTAGCCCTGGCGCATTAGCTCGCGAATTTTCTGATTAATCGCTTTGATCTCGAGGGGAGCAGCGTCAAACTCGGTGTGTTTGTTGAAGTCGACGTCAAAGGCATAGGAATAGGTAAAGTTTTCCGCATCCTCCGGCGAGAAAAACATCTGTTGTGTGCGCCCCGTGAGTTGCTCGGTGTGCATCCCCATGCGGTGCGATCGTTGTTCTTGCGTTAGCTCTGCCATACGCGCACCTCCCCTTCGTAGGGATCATAGGTATCGATCTCGTGCGGAAAGATACTGCGGATCGCCACTTCTTCCGATGCAAGTGCGATTAAGTCATCGCTCTCGTAGAGCACCATCGGTTTCGCCGCCATAACGTCCTTGGCCATGCCGAGCTTATCCTGTGTGGCGACGACATAGGTAAAGACGCCATCGAGCTCTGAAATCGAACGCTGCATGGACTCCTCAAGATCACCGTCACGGTCCATGTAATCGGCAAGGTATACCGCTATTAGCTCGGAATCACAGTTGGACATAAAGCGATGACCACGCCGCTCGAGTGCGCGCCGGTTGTTCCAGTAATTGGTGAGCTGGCCATTGTGCACCACCGCCACATCGTTAAACGGATAGGCCCAATAAGGATGCGCCGAGCGAATATCGACATCGGATTCGGTGGCCATGCGTGTGTGACCAATGGCGTGGGTGCCTTCGAAATCACCCAAACCATATTGGCTCGACACGCGATTGGCATCGCCCAAGTCCTTGATCAGTTCAAGTGCGTGGCCAAGCGATAAGATTTCGGCACCTTCGATGTCTTCGATGTAGTCGGCAAGACGCCTTAAATCTCCATCGAAGGTAAAGATATAGCGATGCGCATATTCGGTGGCTTGTTGTTCGCCGTTGATCTTGGCGCCCATCTCTACCATGCGATCGTTCACCGCGGCCTTGCGCTCATGCATCTGATGATGAATTTCGAAGCCTTTCTTTATATCTTCCTGTTCCGCCACCTTAAAGCGCATCACGTATTGGTTGTCTTGGGGATGACCATAGAGCGCGAACCCGGTGGAGTCGGGCCCTCTGTGCTTCAAGGCCTGAAGCATAGAGGTCAACTCTTGGCCGATATCCGAGCTCTTACCCTTGTGAATAAGTCCAGCAATACCACACATGTACGTTGGTCCTCGCCTGAGTCAGGGCAGTACGTCGATATATGTATCGATATCCCATTGGGTGACGGTGGCCATAAACTTGGCCCACTCGTCTTCTTTGTAATGCATATAGACGCGTGTCATCTCGCCGGGCAGTGCCTGCATCACCACGTCGTCTTTCTTAAGGGCCTCAAGTGCCTCGCCCAGGGACATCGGCAGCTTGGTCACGACTTTGCCGGCCTCCATGGCGTCATAGATATTGCGAAGCTCGGGTTTGCCGGGATCAAGTTTGCGTGCAATACCGTCATCGAAAGACTTGAGCAGACCGGCGCACAAC
>JAOTYM010000176.1 GCA_029861845.1 Gammaproteobacteria bacterium
AGGTGGGGTGCTACACAGTTGGTCTGGTTGCATCGGAGCCGGCATGCCTGTAAACACGCCCGACGGTTCGGACTGCCATGACGGAGAGTCACTATCCGCTTCTACTTGCATGTTGTTGTGCTCAGGGGCAGCGGCAATACTTTCAGACGCACCAATAATCGATAACTCTTCCACGGAGCAGAGCCCTATCTTCTCACGAATCTTGCAGTTCAATTGGCAAGTCGGCCCGGAACCTTTTCCGCCTAAACACTTCTCCGCCTAGGTTGCGACAGTTCGCCCGTTGTGGGCGTCCGGTCTTTCACTGAATAACCACTACGCCCGACAACCGGCCAGCTGCGTTTTTACCATGGGCTGTGTATCGAACGCAAAGTCGCACTGCATTGTGAACCGTTAAGAAAAATTCTTAGTAGAAAATCATGAGTAATATGTCAAGTCAGACAGGATTGATCATCGCTATTGTACTTGCAGCCATCTTGATTTCTGGGTCACTTATTTTCTTGGGTTTCGAGCTAACACGGGTGTCCGTAACGAAGATAGCTATCGATGACGCAGAGCTCGCCCAAAAGATTAACGTCGGTATTGAGAAGTATGTACGGAAAGAGAGAGCAGCACTCGAAAAAGCTCACGCCAGAAACGCCAAGCACGTGCGGCGGGTTTCCGGCACAAGAGACCACATATATGGAAATCTAAACGCCAAGATTTCTTTGATTGAGTACTCCGATTTCGAGTGTCCGTTCTGTAAACGCTTCCACTTAACAGCGAAACAGCTAGTGGATGTGTCTGGCGGCAAGGTTAATTGGGTCTACCGTCATTTCCCTCTAGCTTTTCACAACCCGGGGGCACAAAAGCAAGCCGAGGCCTCAGAATGCGCCAATGCGCTAGGTGGGCAGACAGCGTTCTGGAAGTACGCCGATACGATTTACGAACGGACCAAATCTAACGGAGATGGATTTCCTCTGAATAACCTCGTTCCCTTGGCGAGGGAAATCGGGCTGGATGAGCGGACATTCCAAACCTGCCTGGACAGCGAAAAGTATATGCCACGTGTCAAAGAGGATCTGATCGAAGGCGCGCAGATTGGAATCAACGGCACGCCTGGGAACATTCTTTTAAACAACGAAACAGGAGCAGTAATGCTGAAAATGGGAGCTGTACCTTTGGCCACATTGCAGGCAGGGGTAGAGCAACTGCTCAACTAATGGATGAGATACGGATGATGTTGCTATCTGAAAAGATCAATGACACCTTACGTGAAAGCTGCACAAAGAACTGATCATGGCTGACGGTGTTGTAGAGAAAGCGACACGGCCGGCGCGCAAGCGCCGGCGCGTGGTATTCCTGCTACCCTTAGTGGTACTGCTAGGGCTCGCCGTATTGCTCGGTATCGGTCTCACCTTGAACCCACGTCAGATTCCGTCTCCCTTGATCGGCAAGCTCATTCCGCAGTTCAGCCTGCCGCCCGTCCTCGGCCGGACATTGGGTCTCGCAAGCACTGATCTCAAAGGCGAAGTGTCCCTGGTGAATGTGTTTGCCTCCTGGTGCGTCGCCTGCCGCCAGGAGCACCCGCTGTTCATGCGACTCCAAGCACAAGACGTGGTGCCGATTCATGGACTTAATTATAAGGACCAGCCAGAAGACGCCGCCAATTGGCTGCGTGAGCTGGGTGATCCCTACACGCGCACGGGTGCCGATATCGATGGGCGCGTCGGCATCGAATGGGGCGTCTACGGCGTGCCGGAGACGTTTGTAATCGATAAAGAAGGGCGAATCGCCTACAAACACATCGGGCCGATTACATCACGAGACTGGGGCGACACCATCGCCCCGCTCATTGAGCGTCTACGCAGGTGAGGAGTAGCTGTTTCTGTATCTGTGCAAGGGGCAAATTCCGGTGACGTTGGCAAAAAAACTCCTAGTTGTGGCCGTCGTGTTCGCGGCATCGATGACCGCGGCAGCGCTGATCTACAAGTCTCGCGTGTCGATTCGATCCGATACGGCGTTGACCGCTAACCCGACCTTTGTAGCCAGCAAGCCGAAATTCGCGTTCACGATCCATCCGCAACCGCAGGCCCTAAAAGAGTTCACGTTCGTAGATGGCGACTTGAAAGCCGCAAAACTCGCCAACTTCCATGGCAAGGTGGTGTTGCTCAACCTGTGGGCGACCTGGTGTGGACCCTGCCGCGAGGAAATGCCAACCCTTGACCGGCTGCAGGCCAAGCTCGGCGGTCCCGACTTTGAGGTGGTAGCACTATCCATCGATCAGGAGGGCGTCGCTGTCGTCAAGGATTTCTATGAAGAACTGGGGCTAAAGGCATTGTCCATTTTCGTTGACGAATCCATGACGGCGCCGGTGGCGCTCAAGGCCCTCGGCGTGCCCACTACCCTGCTCATCAGCCGCGAGGGTCAGGAAATCGGCAGGCACACCGGCCCCGCGGAATGGGACAGCCCCGAGGTGAAGGCCCTCATTGGCTGGTACCAACAAAACGGAAATGCGGACAAGTGAGCAACTTGCCCATCAACGAGCCCGAGAGAGCATCTTGTAATGCTTGAAAGCTCAAGTGTCGGCATTCTCACGGCCTTCGTGGCCGGACTCGTTTCGTTTCTCTCTCCCTGTGTGCTGCCGCTGGTACCCGGATATATCTCGTATGTCTCCGGCCAGTCACTGGGCGGCAATCAGGGGCAAGCAGCCACAGCCGCTAGGCTTTCTGTCTTTATTGTGAGCGTGTTCTTTGTCCTCGGTTTTTCTACCGTGTTCGTGGCGCTCGGGGCGAGCGCTACCACGCTTGGTCAACTCCTCTTAAGTTACCGCTACGAGGCAAACATCATCGGCGGCGTAATTGTCATCCTGTTTGGCTTGTTTCTAACCGGTCTTTTCAACTTCTCCTGGATGCAACGCGACCTGCGCTTTCACACTAATATCAAGGGCGGTCGCCCCCTGGGCGCTTATGTGTTGGGCCTGGCATTCGCCTTCGGTTGGACGCCGTGTATCGGGCCGGTGCTGGGGGCGATTCTGACCGTGAGCGCTGTCTCGCCCGCCATGTCAAGCGGCGTCGCCTTACTCAGCGTCTACTCACTTGGGCTGGGGGTGCCGTTCCTGCTCGCGGCCATATTCACAGGCGCCTTTATGGATCGCCTGAAGGCCATGCGCCGCATCGGCCGCGCCCTGCAGATCGGCGCCGGCGTGGTCCTGATCATCATGGGTATCGCCATGATCACCGGTCAGCTGTCGGTGTTCGCATATTGGCTGTTGAAGACATTTCCTGGTCTGGCCACTATCGGATAGCCGAAATGGCGCAATAAAAGAAAGAAGGAAGCGACGAATGCCTGACGCCTTTAACATCGGTCCGGTTCTGGTGCCAACGTTGCGTGCAAGCATCATCGTGGCGTTGCTGTTCGCTATTTGGGTAGCCGCGCGCATCGCCGGATACATGAATCTTGAATCGGGTCTGGTCCGACGGGTGGCCGAGACCAGTGTGTGGCTAGGTCTGATCGGCGCTCGGTTAGGCTTTGTCGTCACCAACTGGAGCGCGTTTCGGGACACGCCTTGGACCGCACTGTACTTCTGGCAGCCCGGTTATCTACCTTCAGCAGGTCTGCTACTGGGCGCAGGCTATGCACTGTGGCGGCTGCGTCACCAGGAACCGCGCCAACGCCTGCGCTATGTTCGTGCGCTAGGCACCAGCTTCGCGTTGGCGGCTCTGTTGGTCGGAATGGTTGTTGCCGCAACGCAGATCAGGTTCGACCCGGCTGTACTGCGCCCCGGAGACCCGGTACCAAACTTTACGTTACAGACTCTTGACGGCAAGCCGGTGACTTTTTCCAGTCTCCAGGGACAGGCAGTCGTGCTTAATTTCTGGGCCACATGGTGCCCGCCCTGCCGGCGTGAAATGCCGTTACTCGACGCCGTGCAAAAGGAATACAACACGCGTGGCGTAATGATTGTGGGCATCGACCTCGACGAACCTATGGACTTGGTAAGGGCTTATGCTCAGTCCGTCGGCGTCACATATCCAATCTGGGTTGACACACCTACTCGCGGCCCGGAATTTAATCGGGCACACGAATTGTATAACCGATTCGGCGGCATCGGCTTACCCACGACGTTTTTTATCGATCGCAACGGTGTCATCCGGGATAGCTACATTGGCGAGCTCAATCGTGCTTTCCTGCAAAATCGCATTGAGGCAATGCTAACGCGCTAATCATCGAATGTAACATTCGATCTACAACATAAGAGAAGAAGATAACTATGCAAAGCACGACAACCACAACTCTTCATTCCTGCCTTGGGCGGATTCTACGAAGTAGTATCAGGTTTAGCTCATCCCTTAGTTCGATTCGTCGCTGGCGCCATGCTTATCCCACATGGATGGATGAAGCTTTTTGCAGACGCGCTGGCCGGCACCGTGCCGGGGATGGGCAGAATGGGGCTCGAACCCGCCTATCCGCTTGCCGTCTACATAGCGCTTCTTGAGTTGGTCGGCGGTACGCTGTTGGCGCTGGGCTATTTAACACGACTGGTTGCGATTCAAGTTATCGGCTTTATGGTGGTCGCCGCCTTCTATGTTCACCTCGGTAACGGGTTTCTCTGGATCAAGGGTGGCTACGAATATCCCCTGTTCTGGGGCATCGTCGCACTTGCTATCCTGTTTCGAGGCGGTGGTCCGTTGTCAGTCGACCGGTTGATTGGCAAAGAATTCTAGACGCTGAGGACAGTGATTACATTCAGGCGATAGGATGTGGAAACCAACTATGATGCAAGAAAATTCGACTCATGATGCCAAAAAAACAGAGGCCGGCAAGAAGAGAACTACTCATTGGCCAACGTTCATCATCGTCGGTGCAGCAGCATTGTTGCTCGGCGTCTTTGTGTGGACGCTGCCCCGCGGCTATAGCGTCGACCTTACCCTCATTGGGAAAGGCAACAACGTCGCCGTACTCGTGCACGATCAAGGAATGATGGGCAGCGAGCACCTGATGCGCGTCGTCAGTAACCTACGATCACAATATGAACCGCAGACAACATTTATCGTTGCAGATATTAGTACGTCGTCGGGAAGGGCATTTGCCGTCGCTCATGGCGTACAAAGCGCCACACTTCTATTGTTCGGACCACGTGGAGACAAGCTGGCAACGCTTTACGGGCCGCACGACGAAGCGAAGCTTAGGGATAGCTTCGATCAGCTGTTTCGCCGTTAAGGATTGTTCGTTGCTATTCAACCAACACAAGACGGATGAACTGGTCGTTAAGCCGCGCTACTCGCCGGGGGTGAAATTATGCATTACCGGCTTAACCGTGGTCATCTTGCTTGTAAGCGGGGGCGTGCTTTACAACTACGGTTTGAGCATGGGGGACGTTAAACGCCTGGAAACATCGCACCGGGAACAGGATTTACAGAATCAGGCCGAGCAGCTTGAGGCGGCGAGTGAGTCGTTGCGCGAGGCCCTCGTGCGGGTCTAAAGAGACAGGTTCGACTGCCTTCTCTGCCTTGGATAAATGCAATGCCGCACTCACGAAATAGCGGGCGGGTGAATTTCCCCGAAATTACCGCATACTCGCGTTCCTGTCCGGAATCAATGTTTATGCATATGTTTTCCCGACATCTTCGACCGACCTAAGGCATGAGGATGCCGCAAACTCAAGGCGTCGCGGCCCTCCAGGGTGACCTTTATAAACGGACTTCCCACCGCGACATGACAAGCATTGCAACTCTTGATGGTCTCATCGAGAGCTGTCGCGAAGGACGCGACGTCGCCGTGTTCGATGGCGGCGCTAATCTTGTTGAAACTCGTGGTCATAAAG
>JAOTYM010000073.1 GCA_029861845.1 Gammaproteobacteria bacterium
AAGAGCGTCGCTCGACGACAGCAGAAGCTGCAGGCGAACATCGACCGCTATCTGGCGAAGCTCGATGCGGCGGATCGGGAAGAACCTGAGATCCGGGAAGTCACGGCTGAGGAGTTACGACAAAAGAACCGCTCATAAATCCTGGTGGCGTAGTCATCGGTCATCCCTGGTATATGGTCCGCGATAACGCGGAAAACCTCCTTACCTTGCTTTCCGTTTAATCTGAATAAGAAGGACGCGGAACTGCTGTTAGCAAAACGCCTGCAAGAGATCGGTCGTGGAGAATATCAGGCTAAGGCTGATTACAAAGTTTTCGATGAGCTTGTGGAATCATACCGAGCTGTCCATCTGGCTGTTAATTTGCGGGAAAACACAAGGCGGGATTACGAGTGCAACTTACGTTTGTATCTTGTGCCTTACTTCGCAGGTGTAAAAATCCGTAGCATATCCCCTGATATGGTGGAAACATTTCGGAGCGTACTGGTGGAACGAGGGGTGGGACGACGCACAGTCAATAAGTGCCATACGCTGCTCAGTGCGATGCTTAGACACGCACTGCGACATCGCTGGATAAACTACAACCCCGCAGCAGAGATTAGAAAATTACGGGAGAAACCGACCACTTCCGAGCGGCTGGTTGATAGCAACGTACTAACACCGGATGACGTGACAAGACTTATCGAAGCTACTGACGAGCGCTGGCGACTGATTTTTCTAATGGCGGTGTTAACGGGACTGAGGCAGGGTGAACTGCTCGGCCTGCAGTGGGGTGATATCGACTTGAACGCAAGGCAGGTTTATGTGCGTCGCCAATATACTCGTGGACGATTTAGCGAATTGAAGACCAAGTACTCGCGCCGCTGTGTCGCTTTATCGGATGAGCTGCTATCGATACTCAAGGAATGGAAACTACGTTGCCCCAAAGGCGACTTGGACCTCGTGTTTCCAACTGGTACTGGTAATCCTGAGAATCACAGTAATCTGCTGCGGCGCGGCTTATATCCAGCCTTACGGCGAGCCGGATTGCGAAAAATTCGTTTTCACGACCTTAGGCACATATTCGCGAGCTTTCTAATCGCCAAGAATGTACACCCTAAGCGTATTCAGGCATTGCTAGGGCACTCGACCATCAAGATAACGATGGACACCTATGGCCACTTGATGAGCGAGACCGACAACGAGGCGGCAGAGCACATCGCGGACCTGCTTTTTGGTAGCAAAGTGGTAGCAAGTGGTAGCAAAATGGTAGCAACCGGTAGCAAGGAGGGAGGCTTAGCGGACCTAAGTTATTGTTTTAAAGGTGGCCAGGGGCGGAATCGAACCACCGACACGCGGATTTTCAGTTCGTTCATTAGATTGTAACTATTTGATTTAGAAACCAACTACCGGGATGCCCGTTGCGTAATTTGCCGTACTTTGCACAACCGTGCAGGACTGATCCCCGCAAAATCCCCGCAAGCATTTCACGTGCATCCCGCCATCGGGCACCCTTAAACTCTGCGTCTGACCGTGTAAGCTCGCGAGTTGTTCTTTTGTGTAAGCCCCTGGGTCCGCCACAATCGAATCCACACCATAAAGGGCTTCTGCGATGTAGATTTGGAACCCCCTATGGTAGTGGTCTGGACGTCAACGACGGCCGGTCAGGCGAAGTAGCTCACTGAATCCGCCGATAAGGCCTATGATGACCGATGTAGCGAGGGAGATCAGTATCGAGAATCCGATCGCCTGAGCCTCACCAAAGCCCAGGGGAACGAGCAGACCAATAGCGGCGATCTCGCGCAGACCGAGGCCAGCCACGCTGACCGGGATCATGGTCAAGAGAATCATCCCGGAGCGAATCCAGCAAATCGACAGGAATGAAATATCTAAGTCCATACTTGTCGCGATTGCGTAGTAAGCAAGGCAACCGCATAGATGCGCTAGCAACGATGTTGCGAGAACTGTCAGAACCTCACCACCACCGGCTGTCGAATAGTTGGAAAAAGCTTTGCTAATGCGCACACCGAATCTGTGCAATTTGCTGGACGATTCATTGTTCGTGACATTGTCGAGCCGGTCGATCACCCACATAGACGATCGTCGCCCGAACGCAAATATCCCGGCGCCGAAGATGGTCCCGGCTACGATGACGTTTGCCCACAGTGGCTCCGCCTGGTCGAGCGCAATGGCCATAGTGCCAATGACGACGAGAAACATGATCGCGATAATGCGATCGACGACCAACGCGGCGGCAACAGGCTCAACCCGCGCATCTCGAGATAGTTGGAAGAATCGCACCGCAAACGCGGCTAGCGTCCCCCCTGGAAGTACCAGACCGTAAAAAGTTGCGGACAGTCCAACAAAAAACACATTCCGGAGGGACAGCATTATGTTCTGCAGTACGAGCAGCTGCTTCAATCGTATCGCCGAGAAAAACAGGGCGCCCAGCGCGAATCCAACCGTGATCACAGCGCTTGCGACGTCCGCGCCCGCTATAGTGGCGAGAACATCATTCGCGTCAAACAGATAGAGAACGAGGGCGAAAACAGATACGGAAAAGACGTATCTTACGCTGCGGCCGGTCATGTGTGCTGGAATTGCGGCGCCGAGATGATCGAGCATCGTGGGCGCGAAATCGATGAGCGCCATAGTCTTCCGATTCGGATTGACGCCGTCATCCGCCAACAAACGGCAGACTCTGTCTTCATGCTGTCCTCCCGGCTAGACACGAGTCTAACCAGTAATTAACAGACAGGCTGATGTCCTTAAACCTCTGTGGGACTTAAAGCGATGGCCGTGGTCCTGACGCCGACCCGGTAATCAGATCATCTCGACAAGGTTCGATCCTTGCCAGAGCTTCCGAACGGGAGGTGCGATACGAATACCGCTAGCTACACACGCATTCCGTGTGTCACGCTTTTTCTCCGTATCCTTGAATTTGATGCTACCAGATTCGGTGCTAAGCATCTCGTTTTTCTAAGTCATTGAATTAACTTTGAAACTCCCATTGAGTTTACAAAACAAGACTGAATCTACAGGAAACGAGCAAAAAAGAGGGTGTAAGGCTTTCCTATTGCGATCTACTCGCAAGCCTACACAGCCAAGTCTTGTCTAACCTGGAACAGGCGTGGGAGCTATTAGGTGGGAGTGAGGATTAACTTCTTTCTACGATGATGTTAACAATGGACACCTATTTGCTACCGCCTGAAAAACCATGGGCGGTGTGTGGCCAGTCGTGCGGTGACCTCCTGGTCATTCGACCAAGGCGTCGGGGGACAGCAACCTAACGTCGTCGGCCCAGGTCTGCCAAACCTTTAGTGGCGATGCATTCGTATATCTACTGCCCCAAGGCATCAACACTGGACAGGTGATCTTTTTGCCTGCCTCTCGGTGCTGTCATACCACACGTCCACCGTGGCCCCGGCGCCATAGTCCGTTATAGCGTGGCGAGAAAGGTCGAAATAAGCAAATCGATCCGATGCGGGCTAAGGCTGGCGGGGGGAGCCAGTGAACAGGCCTAACAAGGAACCGGATAACGGTCCACTCTGAGGTCCAGTGACGAACCACTCGACCCTAAATAGGCCGGTGATCGATGAATTTGGGACGGACCCAGGCGCCACGTTATGATGTGGGTGGTCATCCGAATAAGAAGGCAATAGACCGTGAAGATTTTTGTAGTCGCTGCGATCGTTCTCATCAGCGTCACCCTTTCCCCTTCACTGCTCGCTGCGGACGATGAAAATCGCTGGATGAAGAACAATCGCCGCACTATCGGCGTCGGCGTCTTTTACGTAGAGGAAGATACCGAACTTCGTATCTCCTCCGACCTACTGGGGGCCGGCACCAACGTGGACTTTCAGGACGACCTGGGTTTAGATGAAGATGACCAAGCGATCCGCGTAGCCGGACACTACCGCTTTAAACCCCGACATCGCATCAATTTTGGCTTCTTCGATCTTTCGAGTGATGCCACCGCAACGGTCTCGCGCAACATCCAATTCGACGAGTCGGTCTTCCCGGCAGGTGCCACTGTCAACAGCGAGCTTGGTTTCAGCTATGTAGAGATCCTCTACACGTACTCCTTCTTCCAAAATGATGCGATCGACCTGGGGGTCTCTACCGGCCTAAACATATACGAGTTCGAATCCACCCTAGAGGCACCGGCACTTGCGATTAAGGAGGAAGGCGACGGTACCGCCCCGTTCCCGGTGTTTGGCGTGCGCGCCCTGTGGAACTTTGGGCGAAAACTCGGTCTCGGGGCGAGCCTCGATTATTTTGAGATCGATGAAGGCGATGTCGAAGGCCAAGTCATCGACATCCTCGTCGCGCTTGACCATCAGACCTGGACGAACGCCGGCTTAGGGCTGCGCAGTTTGCTCGAAAAGCGAAAATCAAGAACCTGAAACAGGCGAAAAAAAGGGACGCAACTTTTCCTATCGTTCGGTTGTATTAGTTTTCCTATTACTCTTTTCGTAAGATATTGCGAATCGCAAAGAGAATACTTGTCTGACGGGACATGTGTGCAAATAGCGCGGGATGGGGTGGGATCGCAATAGTCTTGATCGGCGCACTTATTGCTTCGCCTCCGTGTTACGCATCGACTTTCGCCGAGATGAAGGAACGTAATCTAGAGAGGGCGGTGTGTGGGATTAAAGAACCGATTGTGTTTTGGTTTTGGAGCAGAGCTGCCGGTCGCCCGGATCCTTCTCGTCTTGCTGGTCTGCATAATGTCGAGGATATCTCCTTAACGACCAAAGACGGGCGCACGCTAAGGGGGTACGCCCTCAAGGCACGGTCTTTTGACAACGAAAAGCCTTCACCGAAGGGGTATCTGTTAGTTGCGCAAGGCAACGCGATGTTGGCGGATCAGATATTGAGTAGTTTTACGGAGTTTGCTAACGCGGGCTTTGATGTGTATATCTTCGATTATCGGGGGTATGGCCGCTCAGAAGGCAAACGGCGACTCAAAGCGATTGTTAGCGATTATAGCGAAATCATTGAATATCTGAATTCACTACAATATCCGGCTCATCGGTTTTACGCGATGTCGTTCGGGGGCATCGTTGTTTTGAATGCGCTGAAACGGAAACTTGGAGACTATCGAGTGGTCATCGATTCGACACCCAGCCGATTATCAGATTATGGTTGCCCGGAGGCGTTTGATCCGGTTAGGAACTTACCAGAACATGGCTTGAATCATTTGATGATTGCCGGCTCAAAGGACCACGTTGTTAGTCCAGAGCAATCGAAGGAGCTGCTTGAGGTAGCGCAAAAGCGAGGTGCATCTATACTGCGGGATCCGGAGCTCAGTCATCCGTTCATGGACCGGGACATATCTGTGCACAAACGTAGAATGAAAGCTGTCATGGCATTCCTATTAGATGGATAACACGCGTAGAAGAAAAGAGAAGAAAAGAGAAGAAAAGGGGACGCAACCCTTGCTACAGAAAAGGTCTTGTAATAGAGGGTATCGGGTACCTGTATATGACTAAGAATGACTTCATCGTTGTGCGTACGACTGGGGGGCCTTTTCGAAGTATCTGTAAGCTTTACACCGCTCACCGCTAACCTTTTACCCATCACCGCCCTAAATACTTTCGAATCACCGCTCAGATGTGTTCGAAAATATTCCTAACTCCTAACGGGTTACCAATCACGGTTCACGGAATATGGCCTTATACTTTCGAATCATGGCTGAAACCTTAGTGATGATACATGGGATGGCGGTTGGTGCATGGTATTGGGAGAACTTTAAGGAGTTCTTTGAGAAAAAGGGATACGATTGCATCACGCCCACGTTGCGTTTTCACGATGTGGACCCGAGCGCGGCCCCACATCCTCAATTAGGCACGACTAGCCTTCTTGATTACGCTCAAGATCTTGAAAAACAAATCAGCAAACTAGGTGCTATGCCCATCTTGATGGGGCATTCGATGGGTGGGCTTCTGGCACAAATCCTAGGAAGCAGGGGGTTGGCGAAAGCCCTTGTGTTACTCGCACCTGCACCGCCGTATGGTATTAGCGCTCTGAAGCCGTCGGTGATAAAGAGCTTTCGAAGCGCACTTACAAGCTGGGGCTTTTGGAGAAAGCCATTTCGCCAGACATTTAATGAGGCCGTGTATTCTACGCTGAACGTAATGCCGGCAGAGAGCCAGAAGGAAGTTTTCAACAGGTTCGTTTATGAGTCCGGAAGGGCGGCTTCCGAAATCGGTTTCTGGTTGATGGATTACAAGCAAGCCGCGAAGGTCGATGCATCAAAGGTCTCATGCCCAGTCCTCGTTGTTGGTGGCGCGCAAGATCGAATGACACCCGTTTCAGTTAGTAGGAAGATCGCTGAAAAGTACGGTATCTTTGCAACTTATGAGGAGTTCACGGGCCATTCCCATTGGCTTATTGGAGAGCCGGGATGGCAGGATGTGGCGCAGTATGTGGCGGACTGGTTAAGTCAAGCGGAGAGACAGATAACATAGAAAAATGGTGATACGCCTACGTATTGGCGCTGCTCCTAACGGTCTCAACGAGATCTCCACTCCTAAACCAGCAACAATGTTTGTTGCGAGCCTATAAGGTTTTGAAGTAGACGTTTTACCGCTAACGGCTCACCGTTTACCGATTACGAAATATACCGCTCACCGCTGAAACACATCTCTGAGGATCCCAAGTAGCAGGTAGTTTAGTTCCAGGACATCAAGCTGGACTTTCCGAGAGCTGTCGCCTTAAAGTCACGATGTGGGATTGGTTTGCCAGTCGCTTTTCAAGGTGCGAATCGATGAGTGCTGTCCACAGTCTAGGCCCATCGTGGTTTTTCTCATTGCCGCTCGCGTTCACGGTAGCGCTAGTTGCCGAGCCATCTGCGCGAGCAGAGCCGGGCGCAACTGGGCTCGTGTATCACCCGGATTATCTTTTGCACGACACGGGACCGAGGCACCCTGAACGACCTGAGCGGTTGAAAGCCTTGATGGCGCACCTTGAGGACGTGGGGCTCCTCACACGGCTTACATCGATCGAACCGCGGACTGCGGCTGAACGCTGGATCACGCGAGTACACTCGCAAGACTACCTCGATGAGCTCGGCGAGGCGGTCCGTAATGCGCCGACTCAGCTCGATCCCGATACCCCCGTGTCAACGGAAAGTCTACGCGTTGCAAAGCTCGCGACCGGCGGCGTACTCGCAGCCATCGACGCGGTTATGGCGGGGCGCATACAAAACGCTTTTGTCGCGGCGCGGCCGCCGGGGCACCATGCGCTCCGCGATCGGGCGATGGGCTTCTGCCTCATCAATCATGTGGCCGTGGCGGTCCGTTATGTACGTGAAAGATATGGTCTCGAGCGGGTGTTAGTCGTCGATTGGGATGTGCATCACGGCAACGGCACCCAGGCGATCTTTTACGAAGACCCGAGCGTGCTCTATTTTAGTACGCACCAGTACCCCTTTTATCCTGGCACGGGCCAGGTGTCGGAAACCGGGGCGGGCGACGGCCTAAAGACGACCATCAACGTACCGTTGCCAGCAGGGTCTGGTGACGAAGAGGTCATACGCGCCTTTGAAGAACGACTTCTGCCGGTTGCCGACGCTTTTGCACCCCAGTTCGTACTCGTCTCCGCCGGGTTTGACGCCCACCGCGACGACCCACTCGCGCACCTGGCGCTGACAGAGGGCGGCTATCGACGAATCACTGAACTGGTGATGTCGATCGCTAAACGACATGCGAATGGTCGCGTCGTGTCTGTGCTTGAGGGCGGATACAACCTCGATGCCTTATCTCGCTCGGTGGAAGCACACGTGCGGGCGCTCGCTGGGCTCTAGTTGGTTTTTTGGAAGTGTTAGACTTTCCACCGCTCACCGCTTACGGTTAACGGCGCACGAACTCATTGACTATACTTTTGCTACTAGGTATTAGCTGAGTGTAGTAGTTCCGAGTGCTTTTCGTTCCCTACCTGAAGGGCGCAAAAACCTCATCCGCTGACCTAGGCAGCAAATCGATAGACATGGTGCAATCCGCCAAGTACGGGTTCAGCGACGATTCGTCCGCTCGATCGCCTGATCCGTTGTTCTCTTGGGGAACAAGGTGCCCGTTGATCTAGGCTTCGATGAGGGCGGCAGCGATTGTAGTACGCGATGTACTCATTCAATGACCGCTGTAGGTGCTGATGACAGAAAACGTACATGGGATCTAAACATTCAGCACGAACACTACGCACCCAGCGTTCTGCGATGGCATTGGCCCTTGGCGCTCTGACCGGCGTCCGAATCTGCCTGATGCCGAGGCACCGGACTCGCTTGTCGAAGACGGCGCCGTAGCTGCCGTCGCGGTCATGGATGAGGTAACGCGGCGGGTCTCGGTCACGGTCGCAGGCCTCCACCATCTGTTGCGCCAGCCACTGCGCGGTGGGATGAGCGGTCACGCGGGCGTGCACAATCTCACGGCGCCCGTGATCTATTACAAAGAAGACGTACAAGGTCCGGAACCAGATCGTACGAACCGTGAATAAATCACAGGTCCAGATCTCGTTCGCATGCTGAGCCAGAAATCGCCGCCAACCCGGTGAAGGCACACCATCGTAGGGTCTACGCATATACTTGGCTACGGTCCGGGCCACACCACCAGCCATCTGATCACACCGGCCTCCCCTTGCTCTTGATTTACAAGCAGTCTCGTACGGGATCTAAGCTCAGACTACCGGCCGGATAAAGTTTTTGCGCCTTACACCCGCAAAATTTACCCAAGAAGTTTTAGTAAGGGACCTGATGTCTTGTAAGTTATTGTTTTAAAGGTGGCCAGGGGCGGAATCGAACCACCGACACGCGGATTTTCAGTTCGTTCATTAGATTGCAACTGTTTGATTTAACAACCAACTGCCGGGACGTCCGTTGCGTAATTTGCCTTACTTTGCACAACCGTGCAGTACTAATCCCCACAAAATCCCCGCAAGCATTTCATGTGGATCCCGCCATTTCGTCGGTCGCATCTTGCCATTCTTCAGATTTCTGTTGACCTCTCATCAGAAAGGAGCATCATAAGCACTCTTTTAAGAAGAACCGGCGTCAACAAGACGCGTTGCAAGGCCACCATGGAGGAGGCAGCCATGAAAAAGTCACCCACCTAGTTTTAGCAAGCTCTTATCATTGCGTTCGCATCCGTCCAGGAAAGGAATTTCGGATTCCTGGTCGCTGACATACCGGGGTATTTGCGTCGGGAAAAGTCACAAGTAGTTTCCATTTTTCTGGGTTTCTTTATCATTTGAGAACCTTAACGGTATAAAACCAAGGAGGACCGCAATGACTAACAAACAAGTTGGACGCAGGAGATTTCTTGATGGCGAGTTTCATCGGACGGTGCACCTGTTCGTGTGGGCACCTGCCTTGGCGCTCCTAGTCGCGATGCTACCGTTCGCGGCCCATGCGGATGATCCCGAGACCATCCCCACCCATCGCGCCAGTTTGGGGCACCCGAAGACCAGCGATCTGGAAGGGAAGCGGCTTAAGAACACCGGCAAGGGCATGCCGTCGGTCGAAGGGCCGTTCCCGGACACGGTGAATATGGAGTTCCTGGGTCAGCTCACCAATGAGGAGCTCGGCGTCTCCAAACTCGTCTTCACCGGCGCCAGCTTCTTGAGCGACATCTGGGGTTGGACGTCGAAAGATCCAAAGACGGGCGATATTATTAATGAGTACGCGATTGTGGGGACCTCATCCGGGGTCGCCTTCGTCCGCATCACTGACCCTGTGAACCCTGAGTTCTTGGGGCGAGTCCCGACGACCGACACCACCACGATTCGCAACTTTTGGTGGGACATCAAGACGTATAAGAACCACGCCTACTGGACGACCGAGGTCAACAACGCCGGGGTTGCGATCTTCGAGCTGACTCAGTTGGACGACCTTCCGCAAGCCCCACCGGATACAACGTTAGAGGCAGATGCCCGTTACACAGCGGACGGTTACATTAGGGCGCACAACATCTCCATCAACGAGGACACGGGTTTCGCCTACCTAACCGGGGTGAGCAAGGATCCCGCCGTTGATCCGGGGTTCACCGACGACGGCACGATCATCCTGGATCTGAAGGGTGACCCGCTGGCGCCGGTGGAGGTGGGGCAAATCTTGAACATCGATTCCCACGACGCCCAAGTGGTGACCTATGCCGGTGACGATGCTGACCCCAATGGTATGTCCTATCAGGGCAAGGAGATCGCCTTCATCTTTAATGGGGGCGACCTGGAAGTAGGGATCTACGACGTTACCAAGAAGTCGAACATCCGGGAAATCTCGGTGACCACCTACGCCGGCGCATCGTTTACCCACCAGGGATGGCTAACGGAGGACCACGGATTCCTGCTTATGGGCGACGAGGAGGACGAGTTGTTCGGGCTTTCCGACCCTCGGAATCCGGACCTGCCCGATACGGCGCGCACCTACATTTGGGATGTTCGAGATCTAGACAACCCAGTGGTCATCGGGACATTCGATTCGCCAGCCGCGTCCATCGACCACAACCTCTTTGTCAAGGGTGATCGGGTCTACCAGGCGCACTACACTGCCGGTATCCGGGTCCTCAACAGCAGCGGTGTTGCCAACGGAATCCTGTCCGAGGTGGCGCACATGGACACCGAGCCTCGGCTTCCCAACAACCATATGAACAAGAACATCAACATATTCGTCGGTCCGTGGGGTGTCTTTCCGTTCTTCGAAAGCGGCACTATCATTGCCAGCGATGGTTTGAACGGCCTGATCATCTCGCGGCTGGTACAGTAAGGGAGAGTACATGGTAGGGATTTGGACTGATCCGCAAGCTAGTCGGCCGGGTTAGTCCCCGCACAAGGCGGGGTGAGCTCGTTACTCCAAATCAGAAGAACTGTTGTTAGACGTGCTATCTGTATGGACCACCATGGAGGATGCAGCCATGAAACAGTCACCAGCCTAGTCTCTTTGTCTTCGCCTGCACTACGACAGAGCGTCTTACTTCACCTCTCTGCTCTTACTGGAAAGCCAACACAATGCTAAGGCGCTCAGATACGCTACAACAGCTTGCGTTACGTCAACGATTAACGAGTTACAACCACATGGAGGACGTAGGATTATGAGAAATCCAATAGTCAAGCAATTCCCCAAAATCTCTGTCCTTGGCATATTTTTGCTTGCCACATGGGCGATAGCGCCAGTGGTGTTCGCTGGCAGTCCAGATGACGGTGATAATGGCTCTGCTCAAATTCTGGACGAAGAAGGCAACCCGATACGCCTGGTACGGCCAGATCCGAGCGCGCCGTTAATGGCGCACGACGCCGCTACCGCCAATATCATCAGTAGCGGCCCATCGGCGAAGGTCATCAAGAACCTGCAGCGTCGGGGCCGCGGCGAGCGGCTTGTCGCCAATGCCACCACTGATGTGTGGGCTCTCGGTGGCTTCGCCTACACGGGCACGTTCAACAACCCGTGTGGCGGGAACCCGGGCGCGGGCATCTTTGTCTGGGATGTCCACAACCACAACCAAGTGACTCAGGCGGCGTTCATCCCGTCGCCGGTTGGCAGCCGGTCGAACGATGTGAAGGTTGCTTCAATGAACTCGGGCGATATCCTGGTGCACAGCAATGAGTCCTGCGCCGGCGGAGTCGGCGGCTTCGAGATCTACAACGTCGACGATCCCACCAACCCAGTGTTCCTAGCCCACGTACAGGTCGACGAGATCGCGGAGATCACGCCGTTGTTCTTCGGTGGACCGGGATCGCTCGACGACAATGGTGTCCACAATCTTTGGTTGTTCACCCAGGGCGGCCAGGACTACGTGGCGGCGCAGTCAGAGGGCGTGTTCGACGGCTTCCAGATCTACGACATCACCGATCCGACGAACCCATCGCTGGTGTCCGGTTGGGGTGCCGAGGAAGTGTTTGATCCCGGCGTAGGTGATCTGACCCTTGCCGACGATCCCACCGGGGCACGTACCCTCGATTCAATCCTGTGGCTACTTGGTGGTTTCGGCGCTTCACAGAACCGGTTCTTGCACGACTTCACCATCACCCCGGACGGGACCCAAGCCTACTTGGCCCACTGGGATGCCGGGCTGATCCTGCTCGACATCAGTGACGTGACCAACCCTCAGTTCGTGTCGCTGGCATTGGATACAACAGCGAGCGACGGCGAGGTCAACAGTCACGCCGTCTGGCCCAGTGAGGACGGTACGATCGTTGTGGAGACGGAGGAGGACTTCGCCCCGTTCGAGACGGTGTTCATGATCGACACCGGCCCCGCCGCAGGTCAGTTCCCGGCCACCGAGGGCGCCATTACGACACCCATCGTTTCACTGCCCGGACAGGCCATGACCGGACCGACCACCTACGTGGGCTTCGCCTGTGACCCCGGCTTTCCCGGTTTCGATGATCCCGTACCTGTCGGTTCGGGGATAGCGCTCATCCAGCGCGGTGCCTGCACATTCACGTCGAAGATCAACAATGCCATCGCTGCCGGGTACTCGGGTGTCGTGATGATGAACGATGCGGCCCGAGGCGACGCTCTGGTAGTCATGGGTGGCACGGCAGTCGACGCCCCCGGGGTCTTCGTCGGCCACTCGACCGGTTTGGCGATCGCCGGCGTGGCCACGGCCGCGGACCTGGTGATCGGGGCTTCGGGCGAGGACATCACCGCGTCGGCCGTACCCAACGGCTGGGGCGACATTCGGATTTGGGATTACTCGGATCCGGCCAACCCGGTGCTGGCAAGCATTGTCAATACGGTGTGCAGCGCCAATCCGACCGATGCGAGCTGCGACCCGGCCGGTACGTACTCCGTGCATAACGTGGTCGTCGAGACCACCGGCAACAAGACCAAGGCGTACATCTCGTGGTACTGGGATGGGATGTTGATCTTCGATATCACCGACCCGTACAACCCGGTCGAGGTGGCGCGGTTCTTTGACAACTCGCCGGAGTTCCTGGCGTCGAACGGTGGCAACCCGCACGACTTCTGGGGGGTGTACAAGCAGAAGAACTTGCCCTGGATCTACGGCTCCGACCGCAACGGCGGGCTGTATGTATTCAAGGAGCAGGGAGCCGGCTCGGCCAACAAGGGCAAACCGTAGTTCGACCACAAGTCATAAGGTTACTGCGGTGATCCTATGGGAGAGGCGGCGCACCAGCGTCGCCTCTTTTTTTCCTGCCTGCAGGGCATGATTTATTTGCAATTTATGCTGGAGGACCAGTGGCTGCAATTCGGTGCCCAATGGCAATCCGTGTCGACCTTTAACGCCATCTCCGTTTCCCTGTGCGTAGTCCGGCTGCGCGCCGCAACGAGTCACTACGGAGATGTCCGTAGTGACTCGCTGGGCTGGCCCTACTGGCTAAGGCTCTAGCCGGCCTTTTCAAACATGCTAGGCACATGACGATTTAGCGTTTTACTTAGGTCTTGCCTCGGCCTAGAGTAATCATCGTTGGCCCAGCCTTTATGTAGGATCAGCTGAATGGTTTCTCCGTGGCTACGTCGGTTAACGTAGCGCCCACGCGATCTTTATGATCGCACCCGTAAAGCGCCTCACCGGGCCGTGTGATAGGCGCAACGATCGTCAAGATCGTCGGTCCGTTGAATCAAAGACCCCCTATTGGGAGTCTGAGATTGAGATTCAATCCTAGTCTCATCATCGCCGGTTTACCTGGCCGCTTCATCACTTAAGACCACGTAACCGTGCACGAAGGTCTAGTTCAGCGGAACTAACCTTCTCAACCCCGGGCCTGTCGCGATTCCCTTTAGGGGATCGCCCAGGCCCTTCCTTCCTCAACCCCACCGGAGAAAGCCCCCGGTACGGGTGCTTTCTCCGGCCTCATTCACGTAAAGGAGAAAGCACTATGTCCAATCCCTGATACGCGTTTCGCATCAGCCTCACTAGTTAATCGCGGTGTGGTGGATCTGCGCTAGATCCCATCGCCCAATCGAATGGGCATGCCAGGTTAACGAACCCATCTCGACGGTCCATTCGGACCCGGTCGCCTATGTGTGCGCGATCGTTACTCCGCCGTAGTTCAAGGCGATGTCGGCCGGAAGG
This sequence comes from Gammaproteobacteria bacterium, assembly GCA_029861845.1. Classification (GTDB taxonomy): domain Bacteria; phylum Pseudomonadota; class Gammaproteobacteria; order Acidiferrobacterales; family SPGG2; genus SPGG2. The sequence continues at coordinate 14,010 of JAOTYM010000073.1, forward strand.
CCACATCGTGGCGGATCAACACTAACCGCAGGCGTAACACACAGTTGAGTCGGTGAACGAGGCGAGGAACGAATGGGGGTAGGACATGCTTGATCTGGAATACGGCTTACTACAGCTAACGAGGCAACACCGGGACGGATCCTATGGCACCCAACGGGAGCGGCGACGAACACTGTCGCTGGTGGCGCGCCAGCTCTACCGCACCCTGAACTACAGGCTCCCGAATATACGATCGTTGAAGCCCAAGCATGTGGCGGCCTTGGTTGCTCTTTGGAAAAACACAGTATCGGTTGCCACCCAAAAGAACCGCATTGCGGCCCTTAGATGGTGGGCCGACAAGGTCGGCAAACGAAATATCGTCCCCACGACCAACGCCCAGCTTGGGGTGGGTAAGCGGGCATATCGGTTCAATGTCTCCAAGGCAATACACCACCCTGAGTTAGCGATCCAACGCGTCAAAGACCCGCATGTGGCGATGGGACTTAGGCTACAAGAGGCATTTGGTCTAAGACGGGCCGAGGCGATGAAACTTCGCCCAAGCCAGGCCGACCACGGCCACTACCTAGAACTCAAAAGTGCCTGGTGCAAGGGCGGGCGACCGCGGGTAATCCCGATTCGCACCGCCCAACAACGCGCCGTGCTCGATCAAGCCAAAGCGTTAGCCCGTGGTGGATCGTTGATGCCTTCGCATAAATCCTACCGCGAACAGGTGCACACCTGGGAGTACCAAACGACAAGAGCGGGGCTGTCGCACACTCATGGGCTGCGCCATGCCTATGCGCAGCAACGCTACTTCGAGCTCACCGGTTTCAAGGCCCCGGCCGCGGGCGGCCCGAGGCGCTTTGCACTAAGTACCGACCAACAAAGACTTGATACCGCGGCGCGGGTGCAGATCGCCGAAGAGCTTGGCCACAGCCGGATCGCGATTACCCACTACCTCGGACGCTAGTGATGGCTAGTCGGTCGGACATAGTGACTCCCTTTTTGCCGCGGTTGTGGTGGCCAGGGGCGGAATCGAACCACCGACACGCGGATTTTCAGTCCGCTGCTCTACCGACTGAGCTACCTGGCCGTAAATCGGAAAGCGCGCATTATAGGTAACCAAGTGCTGGCTGAAAAGCGAAGCCGGCATCAAGACTTTCGCGGCGGCGGCACAAACCCGGCCGGTAGCTTTGAGCCCGGGCCGAAGAAGTAGTTTTCCATCTCGCCTTCGATGAATTTGCGTGCCTCGGGATCCAGTGGATTCAACATATTCTCGTTGATGAGCATGGTCTGATGGTCCATCCACATTTGCCAGGCCTCTTTCGAGACATTCTCCCAGATGCGTTTACCGAGATCGCCCGGGTACGGCGGGTAATCAAGCCCTTCCGCTTCTTTGTCCAGCTTTACACATTTAACGGTTCGGCTCATGACGTCTCTCTCAGTTGACCCAACAATCGCTTGACTGGCACAGGTAGGCCGCGCTCGTCGGGCTTGTCTGGGTTATACCAGACCACACCGGGGTTCTCCATGGCCTGGCCACTTACGCCCAGCACACGTGCATCGACGGGTGTGATGTCCAAATGAAAATGAGTAAAGGAATGGCGCAGCGATTGCCAGCGATTATCGAGCCTTACCGACAAACCCAAGGTATCGCGGCACCAGGCCGGCAGGTCATCGTCGTTACATTCCGGGAATGTCCAAAGACCGCCCCATACCCCGGCCGGTGGGCGTTGCTGTAGTAATACCTGCCCACGTTGGTCGCGGATCATCACCATAGTGACTGTCTTCACAGGCAAAGATCGGCGCGGGGCCGGGCTTGGATAGTCCTGGGGATTGCCCTGCGTAAACGCCCTACAAGATATTCGTACCGGACAACCCCCGCAATAGGGACGCACACGCCGACACACGGTGGCGCCGAGATCCATGATCGCCTGCGTATAATCGGCCAGACGATTGTCTGGGGTATGTGAATCGGCCAGCACCCATAATTGATTTTCAACTTCGCGTTTACCCGGCCAGCCACCGATGGCGTGATGGCGCGTCAGTACGCGTTTGACGTTGCCATCCAAGATGACGTGGCGTTGACCAAACGCCAGCGCAGCTATGGCCGCAGCCGTCGATCTACCGATGCCCGGCAGTGCTTGTAACGCTGCGAAGTCCCGTGGCAATTGACCATCGTGCTTCTCGGCCACGATTTTGGCGGCCCGATGTAGATTACGGGCACGGGCGTAATACCCCAACCCCGTCCACAGGTGTAACACCGAGTCCAAATCGGCGTGGGCCAGACTCGCGACATCGGGAAAACGCTCTACGAACCGGTGGAAATAGGGAATCACGGTGTCGACCTGGGTCTGCTGCAACATGATCTCTGAGATCCAGGTGTGATAGGGATCGCCGGCCAGGCGCCAAGGCAGCTGGGGGCGACCGTGCCGGTCGTACCAGCGCAGTAATCGACGACTGAACTGTGGCTGACTCATGGCGCAGCCAGTACCTCTGCCTTTTCGGCTGCCCACAGCAGTGATCGGCGCAGCTTTTTTTTGAGCAGCCACGGGCCGATTAGCGGTAGCAAGTCAAACGCAGGCACAAGCTCGGCCCGGTATTGCAGGCGGGTATCTTGCTCGTTAGCGATTAGACGCCAATGTTCCCAGCCGGATTCAAAATAGTCGCCGTCCGCGACGATACGGGTGAAGACATCTCCATGTTGTCGTCGGGTGACATCTTTCGTCTGCCTGATCTTCCGACAGATGAACAACACACAGGAGCGAAACGTGAGCCGTATACGTTGCCGTCCATCTGGGAAGGTTGTCACCAGGTGGGCCTCTTTGAGGGTCCTGAAGAATTGTGGCCACTTGCGGTAATTGCTGACAAGCTCGTAGGTCTTTGCCGCGTCGGCAACGAGCAATACGTCGAAGGCAATATGGTAACGGCCTTGATTGTGGGTGACATCGAGACTCTGGATGGTAACGGCAGCCGCTGGGGCGATGCTGACCAGGTCGGTCATCAATGCGATACACATTCCCCACCATGCAAACGCTCGCATTGAATAATGATTACTCGAGCCCGAGTTTCTTTCTGAGCTTTTCCTTTAGGTCGTCCTTCTGCTCTTGCTTCTTTGCCTCTAGTTTCGCTTCTGCTTCCTCCTTTGCTTTCGCTTTTTCCGTTGCTAATTTCTTTGTTGCTTGGTCTTTCAGGGCTTCGCTCCAGGCGACCTTGTACTGCGGTTGCGTCAACGTTCCACCGATGTCGACGGGCACTGTGCTGCCTTCTCGCGACGCCTCTTCGGCCAATGTCACGAACAAACGGTAATCGAGCTTCTCATTGGTCAGGTTAACGCTACCCTTTCCGGTCGCGCGAATATTAGCGCCCTGTAGGCGTAGATCGTCATTGCGCGCCACGCCATTGGTGATATTGAAAGTCGCCGTAAGACTCGAAAACACGCTTTCATCGGTCGCTTTCGGCGTAACGTCAACCGACTTGCCCTTGAGCTTGTCGTATTTGGCCTTGGCATCGTTAATCGACTGCTGCAGGTTAACGCCCTTGATCTTTCCATCGCGTGCCGCTATCGCGCCCGTTCCCGTCAGAGTCTTTATTACTGCGTCGGTGTTCGCACCGCGTGCGGTAAAATTCATACTGAGGTCGCCGGTACCGCTGAGGTCTTCGTAAATCTGCGCGTCCTTGAGGAGCGGGGCCAGATCGATACCTGTGAGTTTTTCATTAATGGTGAACTTCGGCGTTTTTTGCCGGGCATCGACCTTGGTTTGGCCACTGTAACTTCCGCCGTAGAGCTTAGCTTGGCTCGGCCCCACCGTGACGACACCGGTTTTGGCCGAGAGTTTCATGGAGGCATTAGAAGAACGCAGCCCAAACGCCTTTAGCTTATTAACCCGCAGTTGTCCCTGGAGGTTCAGGCCACGCAGGGTATCCAGTGGCAGGGCGGCCACCGTGTCTTGTTCACCAGTAGCATCCTCGGCCGGGGCTAAATAGCGGTCAAGATCGATCTGATCAATCGTAAGATCAAAGGTGTAGCTTGGTTTTGAGAAATTACGGATCGCAAGCGAGCCTTGTAATGTACTTTCATCGAGTTTGGCGTCGAGCTTCTTTAAGCCTAAGTGGTTTGCCGACGCGCTGAACTCCGAGCTTAACTCGAGTTTGCCGAGCACACTCTTATCCGCTGTCTCATAGGTGACGTCGAAACTCTTCATGAGCGCGCGCGGATCAAGCGGGGGAATCTTAACGTGACCACTGACTTGTGGTGATTTGTCGAGCTGGGCCACTTTGATGTCACCCGTCATCGCCAACGCACCGGCCTTCAGAGAGAGGCCACCGAGTTCCAGCGTCTGCCGACCTAAGTCGGCACCAAAGTCGGTCTTCAGGGCGACATCGGCAAGTAGGTCTTCCGATCCCGGCGCAATCTCAATCGCTAGCTTCTTCATGAGCGGGCGCGCGTCAAACGAACCGATATCCAGACTCCCTTTGAGTACTGGCGCATCGATGATTTGACTTCCCGTTATTTGACCGGTGAGTTCCATCGTATCCACCGACAGCGCGAGCTTCGGTATGTCCAACGCCTGACTTTCGAGGTCCAGACTTGCGCGCATGTTCAATTCAATTGGGATCTGTTTGGGCGGTTCCCCGGTTTCGAGATCGAAACTCCCACGCAGGTCAACCGGTTTACCGGGCACGATCTTGCCGGACTTCAGCGTTAGTTTATGCAGGGCATAGCGGCTGCCTTCTTTGTCATCGCGCCAACTGATCTCGCCATCTCGGATATTGATACCACCGACCGTCAGCGCGGCGATGCCCGCCCCCGATGACTCGGCTTGCGAGGCCGATGTGTCGGACGCCATGAGATCATCCCAGTTGGTTTTGCCGGTACGGTTTCTTACCAAGTTAAGACGCAGACCATCCATGTGTATCGTGTCCACCACTAGCTCCCGGCTTAGTAGCGGCAACACTTTAACTTTCACCCCAGCCGATGCGATTTGCGCAAAGGGTTGTTTGCCAAAACCTGATGCGTTGGCTAGCTCAACGCGGTCCATCTCCACACCCAACCAGGGGAAGATCGATAGGTCGATGTCACCTTCCACTTTTAGTTCGCGGCCGGTGTTCTCTTTTACCGCCTGGATGATCTCGTCCTTATAGTCGTTGGGGTCGATGACAAAAGGTAGCGCGATCGCGAGCGCCACGACCCCTAGGATCACGATCCCTAATACGATCGCGACAATCTTTATGGCTTTCTTCAAGGCAATCCTCCTGCGGTAGTTGGAGCGGGTGATGGGAATCGAACCGACGGCATCAGCTTGGGAATCCTACCCGCTTGATAGACAGCAACAAACCGCAACACCCTACAGTCAACAGATTCAGGCAGTTGCAGTCAGGCTTTTGTTGCCATTATTTTCCGCCTATTGGCGTGTTTTGTCACCAAGTGCCCCCATGAGTGTCCCATTGAGCCACCCGCCCTTTCGGCCATTCGCTATCGTCATCACCCCTTTCCATATTTGCGGGAGAAAAACCAGTTTCTCCCCGTGAGCCAGGAGGGTCGGACTATACTAATTCCAGGGAGAATGTTCGTACGGGGAGTAGTTTTGACCAGCAAACCGTTGTCCGCCAACCATCGTTTAGGCCCGCGTCGTGTGACTAACGAAAAGGTGGTTGCGCACCGCGGGAGCGATAACATATCCGCTGTACCCAATTTGTCTACGAGGTTCGCATGATCTGGGGTTCACTAGCCGCGATGACGATTGTCGACGTGGTCATCATTGGCCTGATTTGTGCTTCGCTGACGGCCTTGCATAAGGACCGACAGACGGTGCGTCGACTTGGCCTCAATTCGACTGTGGATGTCATTTACTTTGCCTTGGTCCTGATTGGTTTGTTCTATCTCTCTGACCTACTGATCATGCACGTTCTGCCGCTGATCACTTCCCACGCTTATGCGATGCAGATTATGAAAGAGTTGCATCTGAATTGGAGCTGGATTGTATTCCTTATCGCAGTCTCGGTCGTAACGGTGGGGCTCACTCACCTGGTTCGCTCGGTGGTGCCCAAGGTCGTTTCCTCAATCACCGAGCGCGAGCGAGCAGAGCAGGAACTTCGTAGGGCCCGTGACGAATTGGAAGTGCGGGTTAAGAAGCGGACACGAGCACTGCAAGTAGAAATCACCGAACGCAAGCAGGCCGAAGAAGCGCTGGCTGAGCGAGCAAGGCGTGTCGAGGGACTGATTCGCACCAGCGCCAGGGTGGCCGAAAGCATCGAGGAGACAGACGAGACCCTCGGCCGCATCGCCGAGGAGGCGGCGAATCTGCTTGGGGTCGAGGGTGCAGGATTCAGACTGCTCGAAGGGCATGACGATCTGGTGGCAGCCGGGCGCTACGGCCTCGCCCAGGAGGTCATGACCAAACACTCGCTCAAGGTGGGGGAAAGCCTGACTGGGCTGGTGGCGCAGGAGGGCCGCACAATCACTGTCGCGGACCTCCGGGAAGACGAGCGCTTCGACGCCGAGCATAAACAGGCCGCCATCTCGCATGGGATCGTGGCTTTTCTAGGCGTGCCTCTGCGCTACCGCGACAGGCTCATGGGCGTGCTCAACGTCTATGGGAAAGAGCGCCACGTGTTTGACGACGAGGAAGTGAGCTTGCTGCGCGTGTTCGCCGACCACGCGGCCATTGCCATAGAGAAGGCCCGCCTCTATGGTCAGGCGAAACGCCATGCCGAGGCCCTTGGCAAGGAGATTACCGAGCGCACACAGGCAGAGGAGGTGTTGCGGCGCTACGAGCACATTGTATCCGCAAGCAGTGATCTTATGGCGTTCATTGACACGGCGTATAGGTATCAGGCGGTTAATGCGGCGTACCTTGAGGCATTCGGGAAGCACCGGGAGGACATGATTGGACGCGAGGTTGCCGAGATTCTGGGCACGGAAATCTTTGAGACGCGCATGAAGCCGCGCTTGGACCAGTGTCTGTCGGGGAAGCGCGTCAAATACCAACACTGGTTAGACTTACCGGGGCGCGGGCATCGTTACTTCGATGCACACTATGATCCGTTCCGTGACGCCGACGGCGCCGTCACCGGGGTGGTGGTGAATGTTCGTGACATCAGCGAGGCCCGTGAGCTCTCTGAGCAGCTGTCCTACCAGGCGAGCCATGATGCCTTGACCGGCCTGCTCAACCGGCGTGCGTTTGAGCAGCGCTTACAGCAATTGTTGGCGACGGCCCAG
>JAOTYM010000177.1 GCA_029861845.1 Gammaproteobacteria bacterium
GTATCACGGTGTCGCCCCGTTTGATCCAAAAGTTGGCATCGTCGGCACTAAGCGCAAGAGTACGCCGGCCTACTCACAAGTGTTCGGCGAGTGGCTATGTGACATGGCTGAACAGGATGATCGTCTCGTGGGCATCACCCCCGCGATGCGCGAGGGGTCAGGCCTTGTGGAGTTCGAGAGGCGTTTTCCTGATCGTTATTTTGATGTCGGTATCGCTGAACAGCACAGCGTGTGTTTTGCAGCGGGATTAGCGGCCGACGGCCTTAAGCCTGTCGTCGCTATTTACTCTACGTTCCTGCAGCGCGCCTATGATCAACTTATTCATGATGTCGTGGTACAGGATTTACCGGTGCTATTCGCTATTGATCGGGCCGGGGTCGTAGGGCCCGATGGCGCGACTCACAACGGCAGTTATGATCTTTCCTTCATGCGTTGCCTGCCTAACATGGTAATCATGGCACCGGCCGACGAAAACGAATGCCGCCAAATGCTGTACACCGGTTATCTATTGGATCAACCAGCTGCGGTTCGTTATCCACGAGGCCGAGGGCCGGGAGTAGAGGTAACCAAAGAGATGACGGCGCTACCTATCGGCAAAGCCGAGGTCCGGTGTCATGGCCATAGCATCGCACTCTTGGCATTCGGAAGCATGCTGACCCCCGCGTTAGCCGTCGGCGAAATTCTAGATGCGACCGTGATCAACATGCGATTTGTCAAACCGTTAGATCAAGAATTGGTATTGCACCTGGCAGATACGCATGAATTACTCGTGACCATAGAGGACAATGTAGTCGCTGGTGGTGCCGGCAGCGCCGTAAACGAATGCCTTATGGCATGTTCAAAGCAGACTGCGATTATGAATCTCGGATTGGCTGATAAATTGATCGAGACCGGCACGCGAGAAGAGATGTTAACTGAAGCCGGCCTTGACGAAGCAGGTATCTTGCGTTCAATCGAGAAACGTTATCGCTTAATGGCGCCACACAAACCGGTTGCCGACGCGGTCGATCAAGCGGTTGCGGCCACCAGCCGAGTCATCAATCAATAGTAGGGGATGCTGCCTTCTTGGCAATTAAGGCGTCCAACTCCTGCTTTAGATGCGGGAGGATTTCATCATAGCGATAAGCACCGACACGCTCGCCACCGCGCTTCAAATTAACAAAGTTAGGCCCACACCAAAGGCCAAGATCAGCATCGTCGGTCTCACCCGGTCCATTGACTCGACAACCCATGACAGCAATGGTGATGGCATATTGGGTCGCGTATTCTGTGACCTCCTTTACTCGTTGCGCGAGATCGATAAAGGCCTCGTTCTCAACACGGGAACAACTCGGGCAGCTAATAATATTTAAAGTATCTTTTCCATAGTCAACGACGCTGCGAACCCTGCCAGCGGCGATATCGGCGAGAATTTCAAGACCCGCCGCTACCTCTTCGCCTTTACGCGGGTTGGGCAACGTCAACGATACACGAATGGTATCACCGATTCCTCGACTGACCAGTTGTTCGAACGCGATCCGCGTCTTTATGACACCATCAGGCGGAAGGCCTGCTTCGGTTACGCCTAGGTGTAGTGGTATATCGTCGCGTTCTGCCGCGAAACGCCTATTGACCTCGATAACCTTTCGCGGGTCCGAGTCTTTGAGCGATACGCAGTAGCGGGTAAACCCCAAGGAATCCAGCAATGTGCAGTGCTCCAATGCGCTCTCTAACATCGGTGACATCGAGTCTCCCGACTTATATTTCTCAAGCTTAGCGGGGTCTACTGAGCCACAGTTCACACCAACGCGAAGCGCGCAGTCGTGCTCACCGGCTATGTCCACGAGAAATCTGACCTTGTCTTGCCACGGCTTTTTGCGCTCGTGGTGATACAGGTGTCCTGGATTGTAGCGAAGTTTATCCACCTGCGGCGCTGCGTCCTCAGCAAGCCGATAGTTCTCTTGTAGATCGACCGACAATGTAGCCGATGTTCGTTCGCGGATTCTTGCCAGCGCCAGTACATCTTTACGATTATCGACAGCAATCCTTATAACATCGGCACCCGCTGCAACCAATTCGTTGACCTGGGTAACGGTGGCCTCTATGTCCTGAGTGCGAGTGGCGCACATACTTTGTACCGCAATGGGGTTGTTAGCACCGATGGTTATGGCGCCGATACGAACCGCACGGGTGGGGTTGCGGATTAGTTCCACGATGATATCTCAGTATCCATGTTCGAGTAGACCGTCAAGTAAGCTACTCGTTCCTGTATCAAGACGCAATCCCCATTATCCCAGATCTAAAAGCTCGCTCGCGCACCAAATCGCAGACGGGTACCCGGGGCAGGAAAGCCGACTGCCTCCTCATAGTTAGCGTCGAACAGGTTGTCGATAGCGAGCACGTGACGCCATTTATCGCCAGCGCGCCAGATCGCCGTTAGATCACCGCGTGTATAGTTATCCAGATCGCGATCCCCGGTGGGAATCGATGAATCCACAACTTCACCAACATGGAGCAGGGAAAACTGCAGATCAAGAAATGTGCGCGGACGCCAACGAAAAGCCAAGCTCGCACGCCACTCAGGTCGGTTTCGTAACTCTTCCGTTGTGCCCACGATATCCGTGTCGACATAGCTCACCTGGACGGTTAAATCCATTCGAACGCTTGGTTTAACCGTAATCCCGACCTCCAAGCCACGAGCCGTGATCTCCGATCGATTTACCAAAATCGGTGGCGGCCCCTCGACAAGATCAACAGCGTCATCAATGACACTGGAAAACAACGAAATATCGGCGCTCGCGCTATTGCCGCCGATCGGGATGCGTATACCGAGCTCGGTGCTGCGACTAGTTTCTGGCTCTAAATTCGGGTTGCCAACAATCGGATTACCGAGTGCGAAAAAACTCGGCAGTTTGAACCCTTCTCCCCAATTGGCGTATAGCGTCTTCTTGCTCGAGGGCAATGTGTAGGCAATACCAATTCGTGCGCTCTGCTCGGAACTGAATTCCTCCGGCCGATCGACCCGTATTCCCGCTTGCAAAGAAATGCCGGTGGAAAATCGATGACGAGCTTCTATGAAGGCAGCATTGCTATCGCGTTGCTGATCCAAGCTGGTCGGCACCGGGACACCGCCAGTGATCAAAGCGCCATCGCTCTCACCTTTTTCCGTTTCAAGTTCGGCCCCGAATGCAAATTGGGAGTGCTCCGTGATCATCAGGCTATTGCGCATACTTAAACTTGTACGGCGGTAGCGGTTATCCGCTGTATTTGGTGGGATACCAAACGGATCGCGCAAACCGGGGGCGACGCCCGGGGAGTCAACGTCTTCGCGTCGGTCAGAAAACTTGAGCCCAATATCGTAGCGCCAACGACCGGACGGGGAATGTAGATAATTCACTCCCAAAGACAGTTCGTCGGCGTCACGCTCATCGACAGCACGTAACACCGCAAAATCGGGTCCGCCGCTGTCGTCAGGAAAAGACTCGAGATAGCTATCGGCAGCACGCATGATCGAGCGTATCTCCATGTTATCGGACAGCACGTGACCGACATTGGCATTGAAGGCCCTACCACGAAACTTACTCCCCTCCACCGGATCTCCATCATCGGTACTGGAGATGCTCAAGGCGTAATCGGTTTCGCGGTGCACACCATTGGCTTGCAACAGAACGCGACCATATCCGAAGCCGCCTAACCAAACCTCAACGTCTTTCGCCGACCGCCTGTTCCCACGCCGCGTAATAATGTTTATTACACCGCTCACCGCGTCGGCACCGTGGACAACCGACACCGGTCCACGCACAATTTCAATGCGCTCGATATTATCGATGTCGAGGGTCGCGAAATCGAAAGACCCGCCACGACTATTGGTTGCGTCATTCAGCTTAACGCCATCAAGTAGGACCAGTGTAAAGTTCGGGTCACCACCGCGCACATAGACTGAACTAACGCTGCCGCGCCCACCCGGCTGGTCGATATACATGCCCGGCACCGTTCGCAAGAGTTCGGTCATGTTACGTGCCTGGGTCGCCTCGATTTGCTCACGACTTATTACCGTTACGCTCGACGGCACCTGCGTAGACTCAACCGGTGTTAGGGTGGCAGTCACCACCACCGGCGCGAGAATCACGGCAGAATTGCTTTCGGGTGGTTGTTCCTCCGCCCAAGCGTGGATCGAAATTATCCACATCAAGGCGAGGAAAATGGGGGTTAAGTAGATCGCTGGCAGATGCAGGGTTAAGCGTTCCTGATGGCGTACGTAGCAGCATCGCGTAGGACGGCCGTGGGCACCGCGCCCATAAGCGCCCGCTGGCCGAACACGAAGGCAGGGGTACCCGTGATCCCTAATTGGCCTGCCATCGCCAGGTTTGACTGCAGGCGCTGTTCATAGCCTGGCTCCTGCCAAGCGCGTGCTACCGTATCTTCTGGGACATTTGCCTGCCGTGCCAGCATGCGTAAGACGTTTTCATCGCCAATGTTTTGACCCTCACCTAAATAGGCCTCAAACAATCGGTCATGTAACCGGTAGAAGACCTTGCTACTGACCTCCTTTGCTGCCTCCGCTAGTAGCAGTGCCTGATGCGAATTAGTGGTAAATGTCCGCTCGGCGATCAGCAGGTCCTCTTCTATCGCCATCTGCTTTAGGTTCGCCATCATTCCCCGCCATTGTTCTGGCGGATATCCCAATTCCTCGACCGGCCGCCCCGCTGTCGGATTGTCAGGATGAATCTCCATAAACGCCCAATTGACGCGCATGTCGAACTCCTTCTGAAGGTTGCGCAGTCTTGCAGAGCCGATGTAACAAAACGGACAGATGTAGTCCGAAAATATTGTCACCAATAGTTCGGGTTTATCAGCCATGCCTATGCCGTTAAGTGGGCCGGTGGGGGCGCCGGTTAATCGCGTAGCTCCCTACCTTGGCGACGAACGGGAGAACCAACATCCAATACAGGCGCTCAACTTTGGGGTCACGATACTGCGTGAGCCCAATCGTCATACCATCGTGACCGGCAGCCGGTTGATCTCGATAAGTGCCAAAAATACGGTCCCACCAGGGTAGATTGAAGCCAAAATTGCTGTTGGTCTCATGTGCAACGACCGAATGGTGCACGCGATGCATATCCGGTGTAACAACAAGTAGTCGTAGATATCGGTCAAGATTTATCGGCAGACGCACATTACCGTGGTTAAACAGTGAGGTCCCGTTTAATACAACTTCGAAGATCACCACCGCCATCGCCGGTGGCCCTAACATCATGACGACCGCCATTTTTATGCACATCGAAAGGATTATTTCTATTGTATGGAAGCGGACACCCGTAGTGACGTCGAAGTCCAAGTCCGTGTGATGAACCATATGCAAACGCCAGAACATCGGTATCGCGTGAAACATGACATGCTGCAAATAAATGGCCATATCTAACACCAACACGGCCAAAAGAATCGCAAACCAGTGGGGCAACATAACATTGTTCAACAGTCCCCAGCTCCGCTCCTCTGCCAACAACGCCAGACCCACTGCTACGATCGGGAATACGGCACGCAATACAATCGTATTGATAGCGACTAAGCTCAGGTTACCAAACCAGCGGACTGATCGGGCAACAGTAGGGCGACGACGTGGTGCGAGATGCTCCCAAATCGCCATTAGTAACAAAATGCCAAAGAAGGACCCGAGCCTCACGGCAGGCTCGTGCTCCATAACGAAATCCATGGCGTACCTATGCTAGCGGTCAGTATGCGCTGCGTGTCCCC
>JAOTYM010000074.1 GCA_029861845.1 Gammaproteobacteria bacterium
ACCGAATGACACGGCGTTGCGTTCTTTCCTCGATGCTTGGTACTGCCGACAAAAGCGCGCGAGTGTAAGGATGCTTCGGCTGCTCGAGAACCTCACTGACGCGGCCACTTTCAACTATCCGACCAAGGTACATCACAGCAACTCCATGGGCTAGATATTCCACAACTGAAAGGTCGTGCGTAATAAACAAATAGCTCAACCCGAACTCATCCTGCAGTTGCTTTAATAGATTTAGGATTTGCGCCTGCACCGACACGTCCAAGGCACTTGTCGGCTCATCGCACACAATCAGCTCGGGCTCAACCGACAGTGCACGCGCAATGCTGATACGTTGACGTTGCCCACCAGAAAACTCATGTGGATAGCGGTAGCGCGCCTCTGACGTTAACCCTACGTGATCGAGGAGCTCTTCGATACGCCGTTGACGCGCCTGACGACCACCAATGATGCCTAACGCGCGCATACCCTCGTCCAAAATATCTGCGACAAGCATACGCGGGTTGAGTGAGGCGAATGGATCTTGGAAGACCACTTGAAAGCGACGCCGTAACGAACGTAGCCGTGCTGGTACGAGCTCGTTCAATACCTCGGCGCCAAAAATCACACGACCGGCGGTGGGCTTAACAAGCTGCAAGATGCCTTTGCCTACGGTTGTCTTACCACAGCCAGATTCACCAACCAGGGCGAGTGTATGGCCGGTGGGAATTTCCAACGAGACGCCGTCAACGGCCTTGACGTGGCCAACGACGCGTCGAAATACACCTCTGTGAATGGGGAAATGTACTTTCAGATTTTCGACCCTGAGTAAGGTCGCACTTGCTTGGTTGATCTTAGACCCTGTCCGGACCGCCGGGATATCGCTGGTCGATGGTGCCTGCAGTACGGTACTTGATTGCGCATCATATAGATGGCAACGAACTCCACGACCAGATCGCGTATGCCAACCGGGCTCCTGCTGCCGGCATCTGTCGAACGCGTGCTCGCAGCGATCCACAAACCGGCAACCTTCAAAGGTTTGTCGCAGTGACGGCACCCCGCCCGGAATGACTTCTAATGTGCCGCCGCGTTTGGCAGCAGCAGGGATGGCACGAAATAGTTTACGTGTATACGGATGCTGGGGGTCTCCGAATAACTGCTCGCGGGTCGCCGATTCCACGATTTGGCCGGCATACATGACTGCCACCCGGTCGGCCATGGTGGCCACGACACCGAGATCATGTGTGATTAGCAGAATTGCCATGCCCGTGTCGGCCTGCAAGTCTCTCAATAAATCTAGGACCTGTGCTTGAATCGTCACATCGACGGCGGTGGTCGGCTCATCCGCAATTAGTAAATCTGACTTTGCTGCCAGCGCCATGGCAATCATCACGCGCTGCTTCATGCCGCCCGAAAGTTGATGTGGATACTCGTCATAGCGTCGTGATGGATCGGCAATGCCGACCGCGGCCAGTAGTTCTTGTGTCCGTTCGCGTATCTGTTCCCCCCTCAGACCCTCGGACCCGGGTATAGCCTCGCGAATCTGATCGCCGATGATCATCACGGGGTTAAGTGAGGTTTGGGGTTCCTGAAAAATCATACTGATGCGCCGGCCACGAAACTTGCGCATCTCACGCTCCGAGAGCTGCAAAACGTTCTGACCGTTGAGGCGAACCTCGCCACCTACTATGCGTCCGACCGGTTGCGGCACCAGCTGTAGAAGTGAGAGCGCACAAATGGACTTGCCGCAACCCGATTCTCCGAGCAGAGCCAGCGTCTCCCCATGGGCAATATCGAATGAAACGCCATCGACGGCGCGCACTGTGCCCTCCTCGGTTTCAAGCCAAGTTTTCAAACCCGTAACCCTTAATAGGGGTTGCACCATAAGGAGCTACTTTCTTAACCGTGGGTCCAAGGCATCGCGTACAGCGTCGGCAAACAAATTAGCCGCCAGCACCAAACCAAACATGAACGCAAATGCCGATGTTAGGCTCCACCACACGATGGGTTCCCGCGCCATCTCTAAGCGGGCGCTATTGATCATATTGCCCCAACTGTCCGTACTCGGATCGACACCAACACCAACATACGAAAGTACCGCCTCAGCAAGCACCAGCAGACTGAAATCGAGTACTACGGTGATCAACACAAGGTGCATGACATTGGGCAAGATGTGTCGCGCCATGATTTGCGCGTTACGCACACCAAGCGCGGTTGCCGCTTGGATATAATCCAACTCGCGCAACTTAAGGGTTTCGCCGCGCAGCAGGCGGCACAATCCAGTCCAATTGGTCAAGCCCAGGATCAAGCAAAGGAACAACAAACGAAGATCGGCGCGCTCAACGACGGTGGGGAAGGCTTCTTCGTGGGTCGTAATATAGACGTGTAGACTGAGAATAGCGGCGGCAATGAGAAGCACGCTTGGGATTGAGCTCAGCGTCGTATAAGTGTACTGGATCACATCGTCGACCCAGCCGCGAAAGTACCCGGCCGCAACGCCCAGCAACAGTGCAAATGGCAACATCACCAACGTCGTCAGCGTGCCAACCAACAGACCGGTGCGGATACTCTTGACCGATCGCCACAATACGTCCTGGCCGACCTGATCGGTTCCCAATACATGATAGTAAGTAGAAAGATTGACGACCACGCTGATGAGGACGATTACCGCGCCAGCCGTTAAAGTAACAGGCCACCAAAGGATAGCACCATCTCCACGCACTAGCTTCGCGAGTGTCTGCCCGAACATTTCATCGCGACGCCGCAGAAGCGCGGCAACAACTACGACCAGCAACATCCAGATGAGGCCACCTACGATGACACCCTTGAAGCTCTTCGCTACGATGTCAGCCACACGTCGATTCGGATTGTGCAGATGTCGCCCGCCGTATCGCAGTCGTGGATACTCCATGGTCATGCGGCCATCGGGCTTTTCGACTACCTCTTTGACGAAAGCGTGGGTCGCGAACGGCGCTGAGAAACTCACTTCTGTTCGACGAATCAACGGTTCGCCAATTAGATCGAGGACGCTAATTATCTCAGGCGCATACTGGACCGCTTGCGGGTTATCGCTGGCAAGCCGCGAGCGCAGGTGCACAGAATCCAAAAGTCCAACCGCAACATAGGCCAATAACACCACCAGCGCGCTCATAGCCAGTGGGCGCTGCCGTACCTGTCGCCAGGGGGCGCGCAAATGCTCGTGGCGCAATGCGTATATAGTGAACGCGATGATCGCCCCGAGCAGGAGAAAGATGAGCCTATCGGTCCAGAGAAAGACGAACTGGGGCATTAGCTTATAGCCAATGACGACATCATAATCAGTTCAGACGCACGCGCGGATCTACCAATGTATAGCTGATATCTGTCAACAGATACCCCGCGATGTACAGTACCGCGCCCAAAAACACCATTGCGCGCACGATGCTAAAATCCTGATGACGGATGGCATCAATCGTGTAACTTCCAAGGCCAGGAATCCCAAAGAACGACTCCATAATCAAACTGCCAATAAACAACAACGGAATTAGTGCCCCGACTTGTGTCAAGATGGGGATCATGGCGTTCTTGAGTACGTGTCGAAACAACACGCGCAGCTCAGACAGGCCTTTGGCTCGCCCAGTACGGACATAGTCCTTATTGATCTCTTCCAGAAAAAAAGTTCGATAGAGCCTTGTGCCAGCGCCGACACCGCTGACAACGCCAATGATCACGGGAAGGATTACGAACTTAATCGCTTGCCAGCTTGTGTCATAACCCGATATCGGCACCAGGCGCAGTAACTTTCCGGTCACATATTGACCACCGATGATATAGAATAGTGTTGAGATCGACATCATGATGACACACAAAACAACACCCCAAGTATCCAGGTACATGCCTCGAAAGAACGCCAATAACATCGCAAACGTGATGTTGACAAGCACCCCCATCAATAAGGTTGGCAAGGCAATGGCTAGACTCGGCCAAACGCGCTTACTGATATCGTAACTAATGTCGCGTCCGTCGTCGGCGCGGCCGAAGTCAAACAAGAATAACCTCACCGAGTGCTTAAAGAAAATAGTATCAGTAAGTCGCGCACTCCCAATTTCATCGTTGTTGTACAACAAGGGTTTGTCGTAACCATGGGCTACCTTCCACTTCTCGATAGCCTCGGGCGTTACACGCTTGACCCCGAGTTGCAGGCGGGCGATATCATCCGGACTGTTAACAAAAAAGAAAAGTGTGAAAGTGAGTAGGTTTACACCGATGAGGATAGGAATCGCGTATAAGATCCGGCGAACGATATAGGCTATCACCGTCCTAGTATCCTTCTTTGCGCATGTAGCTAACGACGGCAGGCAGCGCGGTAATCGCCAGCACAATTCCCAATAGACCAATCGGCCAAAGCACCGGCTTGTTCCACTCCTCGCGCCTCTCAGCCCGCAACGCTGGGTCCAAACGAAGATATTTCAGGGCATTGTTAGCCATATGGTTGGGCTCGACATTGTGAACCCAGGCGTTGTGTAGTATGAACTCCTTGGGATGTAACCCCCAAACCCACGGAGCGTCGCGCCGTACAATCTCCAGCATTCGGTCGATGACACGCGCACGCGCAGGACCATTGTCCATATCTTTCATTTTCACAAACAATCGATCAAATTCGGCATTCTCATAGTTCGCCGCATTCTCGCCCGCATTACCCACTTGACTGTTCGGACCGTAAAGGAGAAACAAGAAATTCTCCGGATCTGGGTAGTCGGCACCCCAACCCCAACGAAATATTTGGGCGTTCCCCTTGAGCATTTTCTCCTGAAATCGATTGTAATCAGTGGCACGTACAACCAGTTGGATATTTAATTTCTGAAATTGCTTTCGCATCCAGTCGAGATGTGCTTTCGCATCCGGGCCTGCCAAGGCCGTTTCGAAATACAACAACAGTGGCTTACCGGTAACGCTATCGCGACCATTAGGATAACCTGCCTCCTCTAACAACCGACGAGCAACTTCGATCGGTTTTCGCGTCAGTCGGCCATCAACACAGTCGTAAACGTAGGTGTTCCTACCGGCACAGCCAGCGCGATAACCAAAAATACCAGACGCTAACGGACCCTGGGCAGGAATGCCACGACCATTACGAAAAATTAATATCTCTTGTTCATACTCAATAGCTATTGACAGTGCCTGGCGCAGCTTGCGACTACGTTCGCTGTATCCACCAACCACCGGATCCAGCATATTGAAACCCAGGTAGTACGTCGACGGTGCCACACTCGTTAAGAGTCGAATGCCCTTTGCTTGCATCTCCGGCGTAAGCTCGGTGTCACCGCCGGCCGTCATTTGAATGGTCTGATCAAAACCTGCCGCCGGCACCCCGGTGCGGTCCCAATAACCCTGCAGGTCGGCATAACCCTGAAGGTATTTGTTCCACCTCGGAATTGCCTCTTTCTCTAGGCTAAAGATGGCTTTGTCGACGAACGGTAGGCGCTTTCCCGCATCCGCCAGCAGTCCCTTGGCAACATCGCCTTCTTTGCCCTCATTTGGGTAATACTCGTCATGGAACCTAGGATTGCGTTCCAGCACCATTTGCAGGTTAGGGTTATTGACGGTAAGCATGTAGGGGCCAGTGCCAACTGGATACCACTCGAGCGTGAGATTCTGATCTGCCATGCCCGGCTGTGAGAAAAAACGATCGGCCTCGGGTGGCATGGGCGCGAAGAATGGCATCGCCATCCAATACCGGAACTGGGGATATTTGCCGCGGATTTTGACTCGGTAAGTATACCGATCTACCTGCTCCACCCCGGTCAGTGAATAACGTGTGAGATCCAAGTAAGTTGGCGCTTCACCCTTTTTTGCCAGTTGATCGTGGACCTTTTGCAACTCCTGTGCGTATTCGCCCATACCGACAATGTATTCACTCATTAGGCTTAGTATCGGTGAATGCAGCCCAGGATGGGCCAAACGTTTCATTTGGTAAACGTAATCGGCGGCCACAAGCTCACGCGTGCCCGTCTGCGCAAAATCATCGATGCGTCGATAGCCGCTGAGTTGTACTGGCGTTAGATCATGATAAAGATAGCTGCCGTTATCATCGCGAGCGAAACAAGGGTGAGGTTGGTAGTAGATACCGGGTCGGATACGTATTTCATACACACTTTGAGCGATATCCTCTACCCTGGCATCGTCAGCAAGTTGCCTGCCGTTGTCATCGTAGTACGTTGGCTGCGGCACCGCCGTCGCCGTTAACGGGACAAGCGCATAAGGGCGTTTTAGATAATGATACTGGAAAGGTGGTTCGTAGATTTGTCCGATAATTGTGTATTCATTAAAACTGTAGGCTCGAGCTGGGTCAAGCGTCTTGGGGCGTTCCCTGAAAAACGAGTAAAGAATATTGGCATGTCTATCGCTCGCAGGATAAGGATTATTCCAAGCCGCCGGGGCTTGGCCCGAAAACACCAGAATTGAGAACGCAATGAATACGTACGACACCATAGTGCCGAATCTCTTACGCGTCATCCTGCACCCTTGCAGATAGAAACACGGTGAGCACCTGCCCTTAGTCTAAATGCCCTAACCCTGCAATATGATGCAAAATATACCAGATTCACCTACGTTGTCCCCCTTCCCGTCGACACCATTTTTCGCTACTGTTACGGCAGCTTTCGTCGCTGCCTGTCGCGAACGCATAAACCGGAACCGCAAAGGAGGCTTGAAGCGTGGGATTTCTTTCTGGAAAACGCGCATTAATTGTCGGTGTCGCCGGCGAACGCTCCATCGCCTGGGGTGTCGCTAAGGCCATGCATCGACAGGGCGCAGAGTTAGCCTATACCTATCAGAATGACAAGTTGAAGTCACGCGTCGAAAGAGTGGCCGCGCAAACCGACTCAGACATCTTCATTCCGTGTGACGTCTCCAGTGACGAACAAATCGATGAAGTGTTCGTTCAGTTAGACGACTATTGGGATGGTCTAGATATCATCGTTCACTCGGTAGCCTACGCGCCACGCGAACAACTCACTGGGTCGATCCTCGATACGATGACACGTGACGGCTTCCTCGTGGCTCACGAGATTAGCGCCTACAGCTTTGCCGCACTTGGGAGGGCCGGCCGCACCATGATGCAAGATCGTCAAGGCGCGCTGCTCACGCTCACTTACATCGGCGCCGTCCGCGCGTTACCGAACTACAATGTAATGGGGCTCGCTAAGGCAAGCCTAGAGGCTACGGTTCGATACATGGCACAAGCCTTGGGCCCCGAGGGGATACGCGTCAACGCCGTCTCCGCCGGTCCGATCAGGACGTTAGCAGCCGCAGGAATTTCGGACTTCAAGAAAATGTTGGATTACTATGCCAAGACGGCGCCACTCGGGCGCGGCGTGGATATCAACGAAGTCGGAAACGTGGCTGCGTTCTTGTGCTCAGACCTAGCCTCCGGCATTACGGGAGAAATTACCTACGTAGACGGCGGTTTCAACGCCGTCGCGCTTGGTACTAGAATGATGGAAACTTCCTAGCGACTATAGGCGATCGGGAAAGATCTTCACATCTGCACCTTTGCGCAGACGTGCCAGATAGCTAGCGAAGTGTTCCTGGCCAAGGCGTTGCCGCAAAACGTTCTCGGCACGTTGCTTTAATGCTTCGTCTACATCCTTGGACTCTCCTGACTGAATACTGTTGAGCGCGAACACCGCATAACCTTGCTCGTCGAGGTCTGCTTCGCCGTAGACCGCTTGATCGCCTTCGGGAATGCGGGCCTGAAATATCGCATCAACAATACGACGATCGACGCCTTGCGGCTCGAAGCGACGTATCGGGCCAGATTGCTTTAGCTCTAAACCGTGTTTCTGTATCAGCTGCTGTAGTGTTGCGCCCTCCCGCAGCTTTGCTAGGATATCGGCGCCGAGTTCAGCCGCTTGCGCGCGTGTACTTTCTCTCTCAAGCCGTTGTTCGATCTGCGCCCGCACCTCGGCCAACGACCTCACAGCTGCCTCGCGATGGCCAGTAACGCGAAGCGCAATAAGCTCATTGCTCCCGATCTCAATAGCATCGCTGTTACGCGATTCAATTAACACCTCCGGATGGAAAGCAGCCTCGATAACTTTTGGCTGCCTCGTTACACCAGAGCCACCGCTACGATCGAACCACCCACTTTGCTGAATTTCCAGCCCCAACGCCTCAGCCGCGGGCTCAAGGCTATCGGATTGTTCGTAGACGATATTGCTCAACTCCTCAAATTTCTCATAGAACTCTTCTTCGCCTTTGCGTTCACGCACATTCTTTTCAACCTCCGCCTTGGCCTCCTCATAAGACTGGCGCGCCATTGGCGTATGCTCCGTCAGTTTAGCGATATGATAGCCATAGCTAGTAAGCACCGGCGCCGTAATCGACCCCACTTCTATAGCAGACACGGCTTGCTCGAGCTCTTTCGGTAACGTATCCGCCTCGACAAATCCCAGGTCGCCGCCGCTTTCGGCCGTACCGCTATCGTTTGAATACTTTTTGGCTAGTGCTGCAAAATCGGCGCCGGCGCGTAACTGGCCCTCGATGTCGCGAGCCTGCTCAAGGGCCTGTTGCACTGCCTCCTTCGTTGCCCCCTCGGGCAGTTCAAACAAGATATGACTGACACGCCGTTGCTCAGGGACACTATAACGAGCAATCTCTTGCTCGTAGGCGCTACGCAATTCTTCCTCAGTTGGCTGATACTTCTTAGAAAAGTCACTCGCCGCAAGCCGAACATATTCAATACGCACCGCTTCTGGTGTCTTGTACTCGTCACTATTGGATGCGTAGGCTTGTTCGATCTGGTCATTCGAAATCTGCGTGCTGGCAATAAACTTCTGCGGTTTGATGACGGCATAGTCGAACTCTCGGGTCTCGAGCCACAGACGAAATAACGCATCTCTTTGCGCCGATGAAATCACGGCGCTTTCGGTAAACCCGTCCACGATCTGCCTACTCAGCTGTGTCCTGCGCAGACGTTCTTCAAACCCTTGTTGTGTTAACCCTTGCTGGCGCAATATCGCCTGATAGAGCTCGGGATCGAACTGAGCGTTGCGCTTAAGCTCAGGTGCTTCTCGGATCAACTGACCCAAGGTGGCATCGCTAATTCGGTAGCCCTGTTCGAAGGTATTGCTTGCCATCAATGTTTCATCGACGAGACCATCTAACACGCGGAGTCTAAACGCTGGGCTGTCGAAAACACTAGGATTAACGTTACCGCGATATTGTTCTAGCGCGAGTCTATAGGCTTGCTGACTGATTTCCACTCCACCAACTTCTGCCACGTTGATGTCAGAACCGCCCTGAAAGTATGAATACGTGCCCCATAAGGCGAACGGGATAATGATCAACGTAATAATAAAACCGGCGATGATACCTTGTGTCTTTTCTCTGATGGCAGTCAGCATAGGTAGATTACTCCGACAGATAGGGCAAGAAAACGCTGGCTGGCAGACGATACACCCAGACCTCGACTGCTCGCGGGAGTGCCATCACGGCTGATCCGCGAACGCCGCTATCGCTAGGCGAAAACCCTTTTTCAGCCATCGAGCTCATTGGCGGCGCGGACCGGACTCGAAGTTGTACCGCCCCTTGAAAAAACAACCAGTTAGAGAATGGGACATATATGGGCTATTTTAACACGAGCCCCTACCCCCTATTCCATCCCTCTACACGCATCTCTTAAGCCCTTAGCATAGTCTCCTGTTAGTGACGAGTGGATATCACGCACCTCGCTCGATCCTTGCCTCCCTCATCCTCACGTTATTGGGCGAGGCGGTAACGAGCCGGCGATCTGGGCTTTGAAATTCGTGGTCGAACGGCATAATTTAGGACCTCCGCACGGTTTGAATCTCTCCTACAAGCCGGCGGGGCTTGATCGGAAACCACGTCTTGTTCGGATATACGACGCGAAGTAAATCGAGATGCTCGGCCACCCACGCGCCCATATCTCCAGGCCGGAACGCCCCCGTGCGTTTCTTAGCCAGGTGCTCGCCCCACGTGTCCAACACGAACCGATTGTAGGCCGATCCCGGATGCTGTGTCCGTACTTTTCCGCGAGCACACAGAAGGCATGCATGGTCGCCCCGATGTATTCGACCGCCACTGCCGGTTGCAACAACCGCTCCTCCCTTTCCTGCATAGAAAGTTGTGGCAAGTAGTCAATGTCTCGCCGGCACCGCTAAATCTCCCGTTATGGAAAAGTGCACGCCGATTCCGATTCATCGAGTCCAAGGGTGTCGAGGTGATTTTTCTCGTGCAAAAAACCCGCAATGGGCGCGCGCGCGATGACCGCATTGTGGGTGTGCAATAAGATGGCTTGGCGCAGCTGATTGTCCCAGGAACGGAAGTAGATCGCGTAAGAGTCGGTAGATTACCGTGGCACCAGCCATAATGGTGGCGAATTATGCCACGGGATTAACGCAACAGCGCGATTTCATTTGTGATATAGATATAATTTTTGTGGACTACGACCGAGAATGGACACACTCCAGACAGTCCAAGACAGCCTGGGACAGAATTGGGTCAAATCAAGTGTGATGACTACGGAAGAAGCCCGAAAAATCTGCCGCCTCGTTCACAAAATTGGCGGAGCGGACGGGACTCGAACCCGCGACCCCCGGCTTGACAGGCCGGTATTCTAACCAACTGAACTACCGCTCCGCATAGAAACGAGATACTAGAGACTAGGCAGCACGAATTCAATATGAGGCTTCGGGCTTAAGGTACAATGGTGGGTGCTGAGGGGTTCGAACCCCCGACTTTCGCCTTGTAAGGGCGACGCTCTCCCAACTGAGCTAAGCACCCGAAAGGGGCGCTAGTTTACGGCATCGTTACCGCCTTGACCAGTGATAGCGGCGCTTAGTGTGTCGTCAGCTGTTGGCTCGTATCAGTTTTCGCGTCCGATTTCTTGTTCGCATCGGCCTTCTCTTCCATAGCCTTCGGCATGCGTTCCAACGCCCTCTCGAAGACCTGATCGATCCATCGCACAGCGAGGATTTCGAGATCATCCTTCACCTTCTTCGGGATATCCACCAAATCCTTCTCATTCTCTTCCGGAATCAGCACTGTTTTGATACGTCCACGATGAGCCGCCAATAGTTTCTCCTTTAGCCCGCCAATCGGCAGGATCTCACCACGCAATGTGATTTCACCCGTCATCGCTATGTCGCTACGCACCGGTATGGCGGTAAGAGCCGACACCATGGCTGTACACATGCCGATACCAGCACTGGGGCCATCCTTAGGCGTTGCGCCTTCGGGTACGTGCACGTGAAAGTCGTGATTCTGGTAGAAATCGGACGATAATCCCAGCCTGGCACCCCGGCTGCGGACGACGCTCATCGCCGCTTGAATGGATTCCTGCATTACATCGCCGAGCTTACCCGTGATCATCAACTTACCCTTGCCAGGCAGAATTGTGGCTTCGATAGTCAACAGTTCTCCGCCGACCTCGGTCCATGCAAGTCCTTTCACTTGACCGACTTCGTTATTCTCCTCGGCCATGCCGTAACGATAGCGTCGTACACCAAGGTACTTGTCGACATTGCGAGGCGTAATCATCACCTTCTTACCACCGCGCTTGCCGAGCACAAGTTCCTTTGCCACCTTGCGAAAAATCTTAGAGATCTCACGTTCTAGATTTCGCACACCTGCCTCACGTGTGTAGTACCGCACGACATCACGAATCGCGCTCTCCGACACCGAAATCTCTTCCGCCTTCAGGCCATTGTTCTTACGTTGCTTAGGCACGAGATAGCGGATCGCGATGTTTACCTTTTCATCCTCGGTGTAACCCGATAGACGAATGACTTCCATGCGGTCAAGCAATGGTGCGGGTATGTTCAATGTGTTTGCCGTAGTGATGAACATTACATCCGAAAGATCGTAATCCACTTCCAAGTAATGATCGTTAAACGCATGGTTTTGCTCTGGATCTAAAACCTCTAACAAGGCTGACGAAGGATCACCACGAAAATCCATCGACATCTTGTCCACTTCGTCCAACATGAAGAGCGGATTACGCGCCTTCACCTTCGCCATATTCTGTACGATCTTGCCAGGCAGCGACCCTATATACGTACGGCGATGCCCACGAATTTCGGCCTCATCGCGTACGCCACCTAATGACATGCGTACAAACTTTCGGCCCGTCGCGCGGGCGACAGATTGTCCAAGCGAAGTCTTGCCAACCCCAGGCGGTCCCACCAAGCAAAGAATGGGTCCCTTTAATTTGTTGACCCGCTGTTGCACCGCGAGATACTCGACGATGCGCTCTTTGACTTTCTCCAGACCGTAGTGGTCTTGCTCGAGCACCTTTTCCGCCTTACCTAAATCTTTCTGTATGCGCGAGCGCTTCTTCCAAGGCACATTGATGAGCCAGTCGATGTAGTTTCGAACCACAGTTGCCTCGGCTGACATCGGCGACATCATTTTGAGTTTATTCAACTCTGCCTCTGCTTTCTCACGCACATCCTTTGGCATGCCCGCCTTGGCGATCTTCTGCGCAAGCTCGTCGGCCTCGTTAGGCGACTCTTCTAGCTCACCCAATTCCTTTTGAATCGCTTTCATCTGTTCATTCAGATAGTACTCACGCTGACTCTTTTCCATCTGTCGCTTAACGCGGCCACGGATTCGCTTCTCTACCTGTAACAAATCGATCTCGGATTCCATCACCGACAAAATGCGCTCGAGACGATTACTTACGTTCGTAATTTCCAGGACCTGCTGTTTCTCGTCGAGCTTAAGACTTAAGTGAGCAGCGATCGTATCTGCCAAACGCCCCGGATCGTCAATGCCCGCCAACGATGTCAGAATCTCCGGCGGGATCTTCATGTTTAGCTTCACATACTGATCAAATGTGCTTAGCACGGAACGAGTCATTGCTTCGATTTCGAGTTCGTCCACGATGTCACTAGCAAGCAATACAACATCAGCCAGGAAATACTCCTCGGTCTCCTTATACCGCTCGACCGTGGCACGATGCTCACCCTCGACCAGTACCTTAACTGTTCCGTCAGGTAACTTTAGTAACTGCAATATGTTGGCAACCGTGCCAACCTTATTGATAAGGTCCGGTGCCGGATCGTCCTCAGAGGCGCTCTTCTGAGAGGCAAGCATGATTTGTTTGCCAGCCTCCATAGCACGCTCAAGTGCTTTGATGGACTTCTTACGCCCAACAAACAACGGAATAACCATGTGTGGGAACACGACGACATCCCGCAACGGTAATACCGGCAAGGTTGCGCCTGATCCCAGGAGCGTCTCTAGCTTCTGCTCTGAATGTTCTTCAGTCATGGATTCCCTCTTCTGACGTCGTCGTTAGGCGATGCCGAGGCGGTATCAGCCGCGGTGCTTATCCTCTATATAGTCTGGTGGCTGGACACCCAGATTTCAACACGCCGAAATCGCCGATTGTTGGCCCAAATTGGGCCATTCGCGGGCCAATAGAACAAGGTCCCGGCGAATGCGGGGGCCATTCTGCGCGATATTGTTGGTGCCCCACTCAGGGGCCGGTGGACGCCCTTTTCTGCCCTTGTTCGGTATCGTCCTCGTATATAAGCAGGGGCTGTACCGACTCCGTAATAACACTTGTTTCCATGACAACCCGCTTGACGTTGTCTTGTGATGGCAGGTCAAACATCGTGTCTAATAGGGCGTTCTCTAGAATCGAGCGCAGGCCGCGAGCACCAGTTTTGCGTTCCATCGCACGCTTGGCGACGGCAGCCAGCGCATCGTCGCTAATTTCAAGCTCAACGCCTTCGAGCCGCATCAATCGTTGATACTGCTTAACAAGCGCATTCTTAGGTTCAGTTAGAATCTGCACCAATGCACTCTCGTCCAACTCATCCAACACGGCAATAACTGGCATACGACCGACAAATTCAGGAATCAGACCGTATTTAATCAGGTCTTCAGGCTCCACCGTGCGTAGCACATCACCCATCCGTTTGTCGTTCGACTTGCTCTTTATATCCGCGCCGAATCCGATGCCACTCTTTTCTGAACGATCTTGGATTACCTTCTCTAAACCAGAAAACGCACCGCCACAGATAAACAGGATGTGGCTGGTATCGACTTGCAGGAACTCCTGTTGTGGGTGTTTGCGTCCGCCCTGCGGTGGTACTGAGGCAACCGTGCCTTCGATCAGCTTCAATAACGCTTGTTGAACGCCTTCACCAGAAACGTCACGCGTGATCGACGGATTATCTGACTTGCGTGAGATCTTATCGATCTCATCGATATAAACGATTCCTCGCTGTGCCTTTTCTACGTCGTAATCGCATTTTTGCAACAGCTTTTGGATAATATTTTCGACGTCTTCCCCAACGTAACCTGCCTCGGTTAGCGTAGTCGCATCGGCGATCGTGAACGGCACGTTTAGCACCCGCGCCAAGGTCTCGGCAAGGAGCGTTTTCCCCGATCCCGTAGGGCCGATTAAGAGAATGTTGCTCTTGGAGAGTTCGACATCTCCAATCTTTGATTCGTGCTCGATACGTTTGTAATGATTGTAAACGGCTACCGCCAGAATCTTCTTAGCATCAGGCTGCCCAATGACATACTCCATGAGAATCTGATTGATCTCGTGGGGTGTGGGGAACTTGCCCTTAGCCTGAGCCGCGTTTCGTTCTTCTTGTACTTCTTCGCGAATAATATCGTTGCACAACTCAACGCATTCGTCGCAAACAAATACAGATGGGCCTGCGATCAGCTTACGTACCTCGTGCTGACTCTTACCACAGAACGAGCAGTAAAGGAGTTTCTCGCCCTTACTATCGCCTCTGCCTTTGTTGTCGTCGTCCGCCATTCTCTAACCTCGTTTTTCGCACTCTTTGTGGAACGAGATGCGGCGTTTCACGAAACTATGCAAGGTTTACACCCCTTCTAATAGTTTATAGCACAATCCAGATCGAAAACACCCAGCCTAAGTACGCTTTTCGATCACCTCATCCATCAAGCCGAATTCCACCGCCTCTTCCGCATCCATAAAGTAATCCCGGTCGGTATCCTGCTGAACCCTCTTCATGGTCTGCCCGCTATGTTTGACCAAGATCTTATTGAGTCGTTCGCGCACCCGTAGGATCTCTCTGGCATGGATATCGATGTCAGCCGCCTGCCCCTGGAATCCCCCCAGCGGTTGGTGAATCATCATGCGCGCATGCGGTAGGGCGTATCGCTTACGTTTGGCCCCGCCGGCCAGAATCAGAGCGCCCATGCTGGCTGCCTGGCCTATGCAGACCGTGCTGACATCGGGTTTCACAAACTGCACGGTATCATAGATCGCCAATCCGGCATTTACGACGCCTCCGGGCGAATTGATATATAGGTGAATATCTTTGTCAGGGTTTTCTGACTCAAGAAACAGTAACTGGGCCACCACCAGATTGGCATTGTGGTCTTCGATTGGTCCAACCAGAAATACCACGCGCTCCTTGAGCATGCGGGAGTAGATGTCGTATGCGCGCTCGCCACGGCCAGTAGTCTCGATAACCATGGGTATCAGGCCTAGCCCCACAGCATCCATTGCGCCGGCTTGGGCAGGCATATCGTGTGTCCTAGTCCTTAGTGAATCAGTAAATCGCGGCATTTAGGTTATTCCTTCGCTGTCGCCGCAGCGTTCAATTGCACCAGTTCTTGAAAAGTCAGCGGCATTTCTGTCACTGTAGCTGTTCCTAGCAGGTATTCCACCACTTGCTCTTCGATGATGGCGGCTTCGACCTCCGCCAACCGCTCCTGCGCAGCATAACACGCACGCACAAATTCTTCAGGCGACTCATACTCTTGCGCCATCTCCATTACCCGTGCACGAACTTTCTCCGGCTCGGCCTTGATACCCTGGGTCCGAATGACCTCAGCGATGGTCAGGTTCTGCGCCACACGCCGTCGTGCAGTGGCTTCATAGACTAGGGACTCCTCTGCAGTTGCTGTTTCAGTGTCAGCTTGCCCCTGTTGATTTCGCATGGCGTTATGAAGACGGCGAATGTACTCGATCTCCGCGTTTAGCAGGGTTTCCGGCAGTTCAAACTTGTTGACGTCCACCAAGGCTTCAAATACACGCGCTCTTAACACCGTCCTCAGACGTTGTGCCATCTCTCGATTCAGGTTCGCGCGTACCCCCTTATACAACGTATCGACACTACCATCCTCGATACCAAACTGACGGGCAAAGTCTTCGTTGGCTTCGGGTAACACCGGTTCTGCCACCTCGCGAACCTTGATTTCGAATTTCGCCGGTTTGCCGGCTAGCGCCTCATTCGGGTAAGTTGCCGGAAATTCTAAATCTAATGTACGCGTCTCTTCTGCTTTGGCGCCGATGAGTCCTTCTTCGAAGCCCGGTATCAGGCTCCCCGCACCTAGCACCAGCCCGAAGTCTTTCGCCTGTCCCCCTTCAAACGGTTCCCCATCAACTTTGCCCTCAAAATCGATCTTCATACGATCATCCAAGCGCGCTTCGCGTTCCACCGCACGCCACTCAGTGCGCTGCTTGCGTAGATTTTGCACCGATCGCTCTACATCCTCGTCGGTTATGCTACAACCTGGGCGCTCGATGGCATGCCCAGCCAAATCAACTTTGGCGATTTCCGGATAAACCTCGAACTCAGCCGTGTAAGCAAGCTCTTTACCTCGCTCAATCGACTTCGGATGGATGTGAGGACCAGCCACCGGCTTTAGTCCTTCCTGACCAATGGCCTCGCGGAACGTGTTTTGGATAAGCTCGCCGGCAACCTCATCCAAAACACGCCCACCATAGCGTGCCTCGATAACCTTCATAGGAATTTTGCCGGGCCGAAAACCAGGTACTTTCACTTGTTTGGACAGACGCTGAAAACGGCTGGCCAAAGCCTGTTCGAATCGTTCGGCCGGCACCGCGACCGTCATCCGACGTCCCAAGCTACCCTTTTGCTCAATCGACACTTGCATGCTTAACTTCCAACTACTGCCTCGTGCTATTGTAAGCTACTGAATTAGCGTCACTATATTTGCGGCTATGATACCGTTTCGGTAGGCCGCCGCCAACTACCGACGTTCAACAAAACCAGTAACCGAGCGCACAATTGGTGCGAATGGGGAGAGTCGAACTCCCACGGGTTTCCCCACTGGATCCTAAATCCAGCGCGTCTACCAGTTCCGCCACATTCGCGCGCCCGTAATTGTGCCACAACGACGCCACTCGATGTTCAAAAACTCGGTAGCAGAACCGGTAATGACGCAACTCAGCGTCCCATGCTATAGCCAACGGGGTGCAAGCTGCACCCCGTTAGCGTGTGACTAGAAAATCAGGAGTGGTCGTGACTTCAGCGCTCAGCCGGCTTGTCCGTCGTCATCGTCTTTTGTTCGCGAAGACTTCAGCCGCCGCTCGTTTTCATTACTGAACAATACCTTGTGTGCATAGCCATTACTTGGGTCGTGACCCTTAAGGATATCACGATTCACTGCCCCTTCGCCGCGATTGTACATCAGTAGCGCAAGCTTGACGTTGCCTTTGGCACGATCCAGGTAATGCCTGAGCACGTGCGCACCAGCATGGATGTTAAGAAACGGGTCCATCAGATCTTTGCGATCGGAAATAAAATCGATTTTCTTCAACCAAACCTTGGGCATAACCTGGGTCATCCCGAGCGCACCCTTACTCGACTCCGCCTGTGGATCGAAGCGGCTTTCGATAAGCGTCAAAAACAATAACAATCGTGGGTTTAGGTCATAGTTGCGTGCCGCTTCGATATAGATATTGGCATAGTGCTGAGCCTTAAGTTCGTTATCGATTTCGGCAATGTCCATCACTTCCTGCGTCATGGCCTGAAGCTGTTCTTCCTCTTGATTAAGCACGTAATGGATCGTTTGTGCCTCAAACTCGTTGAGGAAGACTTGCTCTTCTAAACGCTGAGTGTGGTTATATTGAAGTCCGTTGATAAAAACACTGAGGGTAAGCAGGGCGAGGGTCGACGAAAAAACCAGCGTCAACTTGTTCATAGCGCACTCCTCCTACGTATTGCCAACAACCATAGGTACGTCAAAGGAGCGTCCTTACTCAAGTTTCGGCGAACGCTTCGCGCTAAACCTCTCCTATCAATCCGTTTGGCATTGACGAGCGATTTCTCCTGCTCAACGATTGTGCCCTAAACGGCGAGTCGTAACAAGTATATGGAGCACAGCCTGCTTGCTATGAATTATGCTACTATTCAATAACTTATAGAGAAATCAGCGACAAAAAAGGGGCTTAAGCGAGCCTCGCTGGATTACATGGCGGGCCGTGTAGGGCTCGAACCATTTATGCCGGCATTACGGCACATCGGTGTTGGCCCACGAGCTTATTCACTTCATCCAATACAAACAAGGCTATGCTGACAAAGCTCCCTATGGAAGCGCGCCCGCTCGAACGAGACGCATACGCCATTCAATCCATCTACATGAAGCAGCATAGCTTGGTCGTGGAGCTCAACCCAGTCATTGTTGCCATGCGCAGCCCCTGCCGGGATCCCGATCTTCACACCTAGGTCCGCGGCAAACCAAACCTAATAGGTGAGCGCGGAACGAATCTATTCTCGCGCTTCTTTCCCCCGGTTTGCTAGCAATGGTGTCCAGAGGGTTAGGAAGGTCCGGCTGACGGGTCGTGTTTTCGTCCGGATGACACGACTGGACGTAACGCCAGTGCCAGCAAAACACCAGCTGTGATGGTGATCATTCCAGTCCATTCCTACTGAATCAGCACCGTGAGCTCGCCGACGGTATCGATATGACCCTCGAGACGGTCTCCACGGACGACACGCCCAACTCCGGCCGGCGTACCGGTAAAAATGAGGTCGCCTGGCGCCAGCGCCACGAATCGTGACAGATAGGCGACGGTCTCTTGAACGCTCCAGATCTGCTGACTTAGATCGCCGGACTGTCGAATCTCGCCATTCACCTTCAACCAGATCGCTCCTTTGGCAGGGTGCCCGACCACACTGGCCGGCTTGACCGCCGAGCACGGCGCCGAGTAATCAAATCCTTTCCCCATCTCCCAGGGCCGACCAGTTTTCTTGGCCTCGGTCTGCAGATCACGTCGCGTCATATCGAGACCAGCGGCATATCCGAACACATGATGGAGCGCCCGCTCGACCGGAATGTCGCGCCCGCCGGAGCCGAGAACTACCACGAGTTCCATCTCGTGCTGAAGATCCTCGGTGAGAGGCGGATACGGGATCTTGTCACTGCCGGCAACGATCGCGTCGGTCGGTTTGGAAAAGAAAAACGGCGGCTCACGGTCCGGATCCGAACCCATCTCCACCGCGTGCGCGGCATAGTTGCGCCCAACGCAGTAGATACGCCGGACGGGAACTACCTCGTCGCCTTGCGCGACAGGGAGCGTCGTTATCGGTGGGGCAGGAAACGCAAAATTCATCTGTGTTTGTCCTCGTTCGAGCGCATCTCGTAAGATGCTGGGGATTCGGCAATCACCAGATCGTCGCCGCTCATCTTGAGCTTGCGTAAATCTCGATTCTCTTCTCGATGAATCCAACGGCCTCAGCAACAGCGAAGGTGAAGATAAAAACCGTGATGATCAAGGCCCAAAATTCGGCCATGAGAAAGTTTCGCGAGTAGAGCTCGAACAACTCACCCAGACCGATAACCGCGATCAGTAGCTGTCCGATGACTACCCCTTTTACACCTCTGATCAGACCCAGCCGAATTCCCGCAAGAATCTCCGGCAGTGCTGCTAGCAGCAAGATCTTTCTGTAAATCTCAAATCTACTCGCGCCAAAAGAACGGGCCATCTCAATAAGCGATTTGTTTACGCTTCTAATGCCCGCGCGCGTGTCCAACACGATAACCCATACAGCGAACAAAAACACCGTCGTGATGACCGTCGTTTGGCCGAATCCAAGTATCGCCATCAAAACCGGCACCACCGCCGTGAGTGGAGCACTGACAAACACATTTACCCAAAGTCCGAACACCTCATCGACCGGTCTGAAGCGGCCCATCAGAGTCCCTAGCGGAATCCCAACCGCGACTGCCAGTGCCATTCCCCACGCGGATCAAGGCTGATGCGAACGAAGTGCATCTACTTGTACAGCCGCCGATATTCCCAAGGCGGATTAGGATTGTTCTCTCGCCACAGTCCTAGTCTTTCTTCTCGCGCCCTGGTTTCGGCATCCGCGTAAAGACGTTGGTCCTCCGCGCTTTGTTCGTGCTGGTACTTCTTGCAGTGCCAGGCGAACCCCGCCTTAACTTGTTCGAGGCAAGCGTCTATGCCGTTCATCAGTATCGAGTCAGTAATGGCGATTTTTGCCTGATTTGCCGGTGCCTAAGGCCCTGTGTTAGATTGTTCAGGCTAACTCATGGACGACACGTGGAGGGCACAAGAAGGCTCCACGGATGCGCCGCTGACGGGGCCACCCCGTACCTGCCACTCCTTCCCGGAACGGACAATCCTCATCGCCGCCGCCTAAGCGACCCTTACCGCCGGCGGGGCACCGCCATCGCTTTAAAAGCGGGAGGAAGCTCATGCGCACCGTAAAACCCACCGTCTTCTCAGTCCAGACAGTTACGATAGCCGTTTTTCTATCGCTAGGGATATCGCCGTTGGCAGCAAAAGAATACCCGCTCAGCAGCGGTAGCAGCCTGTTGTCGGCCTGCAAGAAGGACATTGCGCGAACCGAGGGTGCAACCTTATCCAACGCTGATAAAGCACGCGGGCTAATGTGTGCCGCCTACATCAAAGGTTTTGTCGAGGGCCACGATACGATAGCGATCCGGTTGGCGAAACGCCAGTATGGTGGCAAAGTCGCGAACTCGAACGTGGAGACGTTTCGGCTTTTCTGTTACCCCGAAACGATCGCCGTACCGCAGCTAACCCGGGTTGTCATCCGCTACTTAGAGCAGCATCCAGAAACGCTGCATTTACACCCGGTCCTCACGGTGACGGCGGCGTTGAGGGAAGCGTTTCCGTGCCAATTGCAGTTGCGTGGGTAAAACGGGGGTTCAAACAAGCTTAGTGTATGGTTCCATATCGCATCCGCAGTCTCCAACTTGTTTGCCCGCCACGATCGAAGCTAGGTGCTTACGAGAAGCCAGTCCATACGCCTGCTTTCGTTCAGGCGCATCAATCCCCGCTAAACGGACTTTGTGTTGCTGATAGTTGGCGTCGAGGACGTAGAGGGTATCGCCATCCGTGATCTTGACGACCTTGCCGGTGAGGATATCGGCAGAGGCTGCCGCCCC
>JAOTYM010000178.1 GCA_029861845.1 Gammaproteobacteria bacterium
GATGTTTTTGCCGTCAACTTCAAGTGCCATATCTAATTATTCCGCTGTCGTACTTGAATTGCGGTCAATGTCAGAAGCATGTTCTAGGTTTGATCAAGAATGTCGCCTATTCTTTCTCTGCGTTGACTGGGCCGATACCCTTGTGCGGGATGAACAGACCGCAACCGAGCTTACGGCAGGGGCCTAAGCCTCGTTGTTGGAGTTTTACCGAGTCTTCAACCTTGAGATCGGCAACCATGAGCCGGCGGCTAAAAATATGCTCATTCGGCAGTCGAAAGACGTGTGCCTTACCACAAAGAAGTTTCGTCACCGAAATACCCATCTGCATTAACTTATCGGCGGCTCGCCGAACGAACTGCTCTTCGTCTTCTTCCTCGGAGGCGACAACGTAGCGGGAAAACAAAGTGGTCAATGGGCTCAGCGGCCGAACCGTGGCTTGTCCTACCTCCATAGGGTAGCCATCGATCTCTAGGGTCACACCGCTAATTTCCTTCGCCGCATCTATGCACTCTTTGGGCAGGCGCAGGGTTAACTTTGCGCGCCGGGATAAGTGCAGCACCTCGTCATCTGGGTCTTCTGGACGTTGCCAGCCGTGCCCGGATTCGGCCCCGTGGATAAGATGGATGCCCGCGTCCTCTTTTTCTTCTATCCATGGAAGCGCGCGCAAGACCACCTGCGATAGCGCATAGG
This sequence comes from Gammaproteobacteria bacterium, assembly GCA_029861845.1. Classification (GTDB taxonomy): domain Bacteria; phylum Pseudomonadota; class Gammaproteobacteria; order Acidiferrobacterales; family SPGG2; genus SPGG2. The sequence continues at coordinate 691 of JAOTYM010000178.1, forward strand.
CATGATCTAGCGGTAGACAACGGCAAGAGATGCGAAACGCCAAGTCGACGATATCGTCTGGCACGATATAAGCTTTCTTGTCACTATCCTCTTGCCAGTACATGTCATTCTACCGCCAGCTTGGCCTCATCCTACAACGGGTCGGATTACTCTCTCTGCTGTGTGGCATCCAAGGCCGCCGTAAACGCCGCCTCTAGCCTATCTTCCCAATCTTCCGGCGTGTCGGGAAAGGGCGGTTTGATGTCCATGCGAAAAAATATCTCGCCTCTGCGAGCACCTTCCTGCACCAACGGTATGAGATCCGAAAAAGACTCAGTCCCGTGGTGTCGCAGCAGGATCTCACTTAAGTACAACATAGAGTGGTAATTCGTAGACTCCTCTCACGTGCCGACAATTCGATCGTAATAGCGCGCCCGGTAGAGTAAACGACCGTGGTCAGTCGTAGTATCGTCTTTAAATCCCGCGCGTGTATGTAGCACGTTGTTACAAATGAGACCCTGCCCCGGTTTCAGGCAGTGGCGCAGAATGTAAGGGCAATCTCCACTGAGCATATCTTCCAAGAAACACACCGCCGCCCGTAACACAGGATCATTCTTCCATAGAATGCTGCGTCTTCGCGCCGTATAACGCATATGCAGGGCCCCCGTGTTTGTATCGACGGAAAAAACTGGTCCCGACTCTGCGCCACGGATTTCGATGCCCTGTTCAACGTTAGCAGGGATAGTCATCGCGTCCGGCTGCATAAGGGCTCTGACGTAAGCGGGATTTTCATCACGCACAAGCAAATATACGATCTCGGGATCTAGCAGTGCGTTTTCCCCACCGCTGTCGGCATCACGCACACAGTGCATGATAAACGCTTGGATCTGTTGTTGTGGACGGTTGTAATAACCATCGGTATGCCAACGCAATGGACGATCGCTGTATGGGATGTATTCATGCTGTCGACCGGACGGCATTACACGTACGGACGTGATGCTGTCATTGTCTGCGCACAGATTATTATCCAAATGCCGTAGGCCAAACTGTTGGCCCAGTCGCGCTACAGTTTCCTTGCTGCCGATATCGCCGCCCAAGCATGCGTAAAGCGCCATGTTCGCTTTGTAGCAGTGTTCAATGATCGCCTTGTGCTCGGCCACGGTTAGACACAGCGGATCACGAACCTCGACGATGAGATCTGCCGCCGTCTTCGGGTAGTCGGCAAACTTCCACCCACGCCATGTCTCATAAGCCTGAGTGCCCCCAAGGTCGAACGGCGTACCGGCTGGCGTCGGCGCGCGCGATTCGGTTAGCATGGGCTGGGCGTTGCGGCTGCGCAGACCCGCTTTGTTTGTGCTCGCAATGTCGGAATCGGAAAAGAAGGCCATCTGTAGTGAACGCTGTGGCGTAAAATGGGACCTGACACGCGTATTGTAACGAAGCGTATGCCAACAGTCAGCGTTGGTTTGACACTGACGCTAGGGCGATCGGGTGAGCCGGTAGCGATCGATTTGGTATCCCTTTGGGGGTAGAGGGCATCTATGGCAGCATCCCATCAGTAGGATATTTTGGTGCGAGCAGCGGCATAGAATTACACAGGATTAGCAATCACTGATATAGAGTAGACGAACTGCGCTCACGTATGTTGCGTGATCATGGCCGAGCGCGTGCTTCTGAGCCCGCAGTACGACCGCGTTACCAATGGATTAACCGAGGAGATCAGCGTCATGGCGAATAAAAAGCATCATCCGACCCCGATGCTTGACGAGCTTGAAAACGGACCTTGGCCAAGCTTCATTTCTGGCATCAAACGTCTGCGTGACAAGCACCCGGACGCACGGGTGAGGGCGGTGAACAACGATCTGTTGGGTCAGCTCGAGCACTCCTACGAAACACGCAAAGGCTACTGGAAGGGTGGGACTGTGAGTGTATATGGCTACGGCGGCGGTATCATCCCGCGTTTCTCGGAGGTGGGCAAACAGTTTCCTGAGTCCAAGGAATTCCATACGGTGCGTGTGCAACCGCCGGCCGGAAATTTCTATACCACGGGAATGTTGCGCCAGTTGGCCGACAGTTGGGAGAAATGGGGTTCTGGCCTCATCACTTTCCATGGCCAGACCGGTAACATCATGTTCATCGGGTCTAGCACTGAGAATACACAACACTTCTTCGACGAGATTAACAGCTACGGTTTTGACCTTGGGGGCGCCGGCCCGTGTGTGCGCACTGCGCAGTCGTGCGTTGGCTCGGCCCGTTGCGAGCAGTCCTGCGCTAATGAGCACAAGATCCATCGGACGCTGGTCAACAACTTCACGGATGATGTCCATCGTCCGGCCTTGCCCTACAAGTTCAAGTTCAAGGTTTCTGGTTGCCCCAATGACTGCATGAACTCGATAGAGCGGGCAGACTTCGCCGTAATCGGCACCTGGAGTGATGACATCAAGGTCGATCAAGAAGAAGTCAAGGCCTATGTAGCCAGAAAGGGTCGCAAATATGTCATTGATAATGTCATTACCCGTTGTCCAACTAACTGCATGTCACTCAATGATGACAATACCTTGACGATCGATGACCGCAACTGTGTCAAGTGTATGCACTGCCTGAATGTAATGACCAAGCCGTTGTCCCCGGGTGATGAGAGGGGCGTGAGTATATTGATCGGTGGGAAGCGTACCTTAAAGATTGGTGATCTGATGGGTACAGTGGTTGTACCGTTCATGAAGCTAGAAACCGAAGAAGATTACGAAAAGCTCAAGGAAATTGCGGAGCGCACCATTGACTTTTGGGCGGAAAACGGCCTGGAACACGAGCGCTGCGGCGAGATGATCGAGCGTATCGGGCTGGTGAACTTTCTCGAAGGCATCGGTATAGATGTTGACCCCAACATGATCTCTCACCCGCGTGAGAGCTCTTACGTGCGCATGGACGGCTGGGATGAAGAGGCCGAGAAGTGGTATCGGCGAAAGGCCGAAGAAAAACGAATAGCCGCTACCGGGTCGTAGATGCCCATGAGGATTGAACGTTTAATGACAACCGTAGCGTGCAGCGATGATCGTCACGCCCTGCTATTTATGAACAAACATCGGAGATCATGATGGCACAATCCAAGCCTAAACCTCGCACGCCGATTGAGTCGGGATGTCCGGATGGTTTTCAATACATGCATCCGGTCATGATGAAGAATTTCGGGCAGTGGAGATATCATGAGCATCCACGCCCCGGTGTGCTTCGCCACATCGCCCATAACGGTGATGAAATCTGGACGGTGAGAGTTGGTACTCAGCGGATCCTGGATGTGTTTACGATTCGCAAACTCTGTGACATCGGCGATAGGTATGCCGACGGACATGTACGCTTCACGATCCGCAGTAACCTCGAGTATATGGTGGCAGAGGAGGCCAAGGTTGAGCCGCTGATCAAGGCGGTCGAAGACGCTGGCTTTATCGTGGGGGGTACGCAGAATTCTGTGGCGTTCATCTCCCATACCCAGGGTTGGTTACATTGCGATATCCCGGGCACAGATGCTTCGGGCGTTGTGAAGTCGATGATGGATGAGCTCGTCGATGAATTTAAAAACGCCCGTATGCCCAACCGCGTGCATATCACGACGTCGTGCTGCCAGGTCAATTGCGGCGGACAGGGCGATATCGCAATCAATATTCAGCACACCAAACCACCCAAGATCAACCATGACTTAGTGGCCAATGTGTGTGAGCGTCCGGCCGTGGTCGCGCGCTGTCCGGTTGCCGCGATTCGCCCGGCCCAGGTAAACGGCAAACCTTCTTTGGAAGTCGATGAAAAAAAATGCATTTGTTGTGGCGCTTGCTATCCGCCATGTCCGCCGATGCAGATCAATGATCCAGAGCATTCGAAGCTCGCCATCTGGGTTGGCGGCAACCATTCAAATGCCCGCAGCAAGCCGAGCTTCCAAAAACTGGTGGCAGCCGGGGTTCCGAATAACCCGCCACGTTGGCCCGAAGCCACGGCCATTGTGAAGCGAATCCTCAAAACCTATCAGGAAGACGCCAAGGACTGGGAGCGTATCAACGACTGGATCGATCGTATTGGTTGGCCTCGGTTCTTCGAACTCACGAATTTGCCGTTTACCAAGTACCACGTTGACAACTGGCGTGGTGCGCGTAGAAGCCTCAACGCCTCGTCATATATACGTTTCTAAGGACGTTGAGAGGGGGCCTATAACAGATGAAGTTCGGCATATTGGTAAACGAAGGGCCATATACCCATCAAGCGTCGGACACCGCCTATCACTTTACGAAAGCGGCGCTTGAAAAGGGTCACGAAATCGTACGCGTGTTTTTCTATCATGACGGGGTGAATAACGGTACAAGATTGACTACGCCACCGCAGGACGACCGTCATATCACCAACCGTTGGTCCGATCTTGCCGAGAAATACGGGCTCGATATGGTGGTGTGTGTTGCGGCTGCACAGCGTCGCGGCATCGTCGATGCCGATGAGGCCAAACGTCACGGCAAGGATGCCAACAACATCGCACCCGGTTTCCATATCTCGGGATTGGGCCAGCTCATCGAAGCCGGTATCCTGGCCGATCGTCTGATTGCATTTGGTGATTGAGGAAGGGCGGGTGGTGGACGAAATGATGGAAGAAGACGGTAACCCGACTGGTGTCATTAAGAAGTTTATGTATATCAACCGGCGAGCGCCGTACGGTACCATCTACGCGCTCGAGGGCCTGGAGGTGGTGCTTATTGGTGCCGCCTTCGAGCAGGATGTCAGCGTGGTGTTTCTGGACGACGGTGTCTTTCAGCTAAAAAAGAGCCAGGACACGGCTGACTCCGAGATGAAGAACTTTTCGCCCGCGTATCGTGCCCTCGAGATGTACGATGTCGAAAAGCTGTACGTCGAGAAGGAATCCATGGACGCACGCGGTTTGACCGAAGACGACTTGATCGTACCGGTCGCGGTAATCGGTAAGTCCGAACTCACGATGCTCATGGAGCAACAAGATGTCATCCTCAACTATTAGGGAAATGCGGGCTTGATGC
>JAOTYM010000179.1 GCA_029861845.1 Gammaproteobacteria bacterium
ATCGACAAACGTTCTGCGATTTAATCCTACTTGGGCGCGGACGGCAAAGCTACCATGGCACCCAAGCCGGTCATCGACATATCAATGGGCGGCGCTAGCTTCGTTCATGCCAAATACGCAGCAAAGGTGTTGAAGCAGCGACTTTCAGCCAGAACCCGGTTCAACGCGACCGGCATGACAGTTATCATTCGAGCTATGAACATTCGTACTTTGCAACAGTGAATTCCGCGTCCGCGACATCGTTGAACGTCCCAGCTACGGTTGGCGCACTTAACTACCTGGCGCAGTCTGTCAAATCCTCGCTTTACCGAAACGGTGAGGTGTTGACCCGTCGCGATCGTGACGGCAGCGACGCCGGCACTGAAGGTGTGTTGATGGAAGAACTGGAGATTGCCGTCAACAACGCACGGGCTCTGGACGAACGCTCGCGTCGCACGATCGAGACGCACGGGTTCGAATTGCTCACACGGCCGCTGGCGCGTTCCGATCTAGATTTCTACGATCACCAACAGGTTGTGCAGGAGTACTACGCTGAGTGCGCCCAGGTTGTGCAGGAATCCACCGGTGCGGCCCGGGTGTTCGCCTTCGACCACAACATCAGGTCGGCTAGCGGCAAGGAAAGCAAAAAGCGTATTGCCGGCGGTCAGCAAGTGCAGGGTCCGGCCCGCATCGTGCACGGCGACTACACCCTCACCAGCGCACCGCAGCGGTTACGCGACCTGGCGAATCCGCCGGGTGCTAACGATACGCTGCGCTCGGTCCTTGGCGAGGGCGAATCTCTTCTCGAACCCGACATGGTTGAGCGGGCGCTCGATGAGAATGGACGGTTTGCGATCATCAACTTGTGGCGCAACATTGCCCACGAGCCCGTTGCGATCGATCCGCTGGCGCTCTGCGACGGACAGACCGTGAATCCGGAAGACCTGGTCGTATTCGAGATCCACTATCACGATCGGATCGGCGAAAACTACTTTGCAAAGCACGCTCCACAACACGGTTGGTGGTACTACCCGGCAATGATTCGCGACGAGGTCTTGTTGATCAAACAGTGGGATTCCGCGGGTGAGCTGGCCCGATCGCGCGGTGCTCGGGCTGATTCCAGCGTGGCCGAGGGCCGTGCACCATGCACCTTCAGCTTTCACAGCGCTTTCAAAGACCCGGCCACCCCGCCAGATTCCCCCGACCGGCAGAGCATCGAAGTGCGGTGTATCGTTCTCTTCCAGTGAGTGGCGGGCGGTTGGAAGGCGTCACTGCGCGTCGTCTTCTTGTCACCAACGCGTTCTGACAGACTAATACCCGCACCTTTGCCAATGTGGGGACGAGATGACCGGGGCCATCGAGTTTGAAGTGAACGGCAACGCCGTTAGCGTGGCCGTTGCGCCGACGACGCCGCTTTTGTATGTCCTTCGCAACGATCTCGGTTTGCGGGGTACCCGCCACGGTTGTGGTGAAGGCGACTGCGGCGCGTGCACCGTCCTGCTGGACGGACGCCCCATCACCGCGTGCAACACTCAAGTGGAAGCCGCCGCTGGTCACCAGGTTGAGACGATTGAGGCGCTGGGAGAGACACAACCTCCTCATCCATTAGTTGATGCCGTGCTGGCAGAGCAAGCTGGCCAGTGCGGGTACTGCCTGCCCGGCATTTTGATGCGCGCCAAGGCACTACTCGCGCAGGGTGGGGCGCCGAGCCGCGAGCAGATTGCCGCGGCTTTGGATGATCACTTGTGCCGTTGCGGTGCACACAACCGGATCATCCAGGCCATTGCCACCGCGGCAAGTGGGGGTGGGGCGTAGTCATGATAGATATCGCAAGCTCACCCAGTCTCGACGATAACCCCAACTGTGCCGACTGGTTTGACCTTTCGTACGAGGGGAAAGTGACGTTGCGCACCGCGAAGGTGGAGATCGGGCAGGGCATCCTAACGGCGCTAGTGCAGATCGCGGCGGATGAAATGGACATCCATCCAGACCGATTCGAAGTGCTGTCAGGCCACACACGGCTTGGACCGCTGGAGGCACAAACCGCGAGCAGCTTGTCGCTGGAAGTGACGGGCCGCGCCATCCGCTTAGCCGCGTCAGCGTTGCGTCATCTTTTGGCTTCTGAGGCGGCGACCTTGCTTCAAGCAGTGCCAGACGACGTGGCGTTCGTTGATGGCACCGTTCATGTGGGGGGCCGTGAAACCCCGTTAACGAGTTGGACGTTGGCACAAACGGTCGACTTGAATGTGCCGGTGATGGCGCACACCGCGCCCAAGGCCATGACGGAGCGGTGCGTGGTTGGAACGTCGTTGCCGCGCCAAGACCTTCCGGCCAAAGCGGTCACAGCGGCCTTCATCCAGGATCTATCGCTGGACGGGATGATGCACGGCCGTGTGTTACAGCCGCCCTCTTTGAGCGCACGGATCACGCACTTCGACGGCGAGGCGATGGAGTCTCGTTTCCCGAATGTGCAAATTGTGCAAAACGGTTCGTTCTTGGGCGTAATTGCCGCCCGGGAGGACGTGGCAATTCGTGCCATCGCCGCTGCCGATCAATGCACCACTTGGGATGCGGGGGCCACGGTTGCAGCCGACTTAGTCGAGGCGATCGGCACCACCGAGGCCGCCGAGGAGGTGGTGCTTCACAAAGCCGACTCGCCTAACGATTCGGGGGCCGCCATAGATCCAACGATAGGGGCCACGTTATCGATGCAAACGCGCCGCACCTACATTGCGCATGCATCCATTGCGCCGTCTTGCGCTGTTGCCACATGGCGTGACGGCGAGTTGGAAGTCTATTCCCATACGCAAGCGCCGCACGGCTTACGCGACGCCTTGGGGATTGTGTTCGGCATTGACCCCGTGAAACACATCACGGTCATTCACACCCCGGGCGCCGGCACCTACGGCCACAGCGGCCAAGATGATGTGGCGCTGGATGCAGCATTGCTCGCGCGAACGGTGCCGGGGTCGCCGGTGCGGGTGTTGTGGTCGCGCGCTGATGACTTCGCCGCTGCGCCTTTGGGCGCCGCGATGGTGGTCTGCGCGCAAGCTACGCTTGATGCCAACGGCCGAATGGCTGCGTTTTCAATTGTCTCAAACAGTCAACCTCATGCGCGACGCCCCGGCCAAGACGGTGCGGCTGGAATGACGGCGGCGGAGCGATTGGAACCACCGTTCGCGGCCCATTGTTGTGATGACGTGCCATTAGTTCGCGGTGGCGGGGCGGAGCGCAATGCGACGCCTTTATATGCCATCCCTAACATTCGCGTTGCGAAACGCATTGTTAAGGACTTGCCCGTGCGCACCTCCGCATTTCGCGGCCTTGGTGCGCCCGCGAACGTCTTTACACTCGAAGCACTCATGGACGATGCGGCAGCGTATGCAGGTGTTGACCCCATTGCGTATCGCCTCGACCATCTAGAGGACGAACGGGCGAAGGCAGTTATCGAACGCGCGGCGGCGATGGCCGGGTGGCCGGGCCGGGAAAGTGATGACGAAGCGCTCGGCGTGGGGTTTGCCCAGTACAAAAACAGAAGCGCCTATAGCGCCGTGATTGTCCGCGTGAGGTTGGACGAAACCATTCGAGTCACTCACGCGTGGGCCGCCGTAGATGCGGGCGAGATCATTAACCCCGATGGCCTGCACAACCAGGTGGAAGGCGGCATTATCCAAGCGACGAGCTTGACGCTAAAAGAAGCCGTCACATTTGATGGCGATCGGATTACAACACATGGATGGAGCGATTATCCCATTCTCAAGTTCTCCGAAGTGCCGCAGATTGCAGTCGAACTCATCGACCAATCACATCTGCCGCCGCTGGGGGCGGGCGAAACTTCCGTTGCCCCCACTGTCGCCGCCATCGGCAACGCCGTGTGCCGGGCGCTCGGCGCGCGAATTTGTACACTCCCGATTACGCGCGATGCGATTGTGGCGGCGATTGGTTGATAAGGCCTATCATCGACTGTCAAGATCGGGAGACCTCGCGATGGACCTCGGCACCTACGACCTCAGCTTAAAAACGGAAGCTGGTCAGGTCAACGAGTCAGGCAAATATGTGGTAGCGTCGATGGCGAGTGGAAGATGGTGGCCAACATCATCAACAGCGGTCTACCGGCCGAGTGACCGGCCGCAGTGGTCGGGGACACTCGTTGATCTCCGCGATCAGCTGGTCGCCACGACGAAAGGAGGAATCAGCACATGAAAACACGGGTTGTTCCAGCCGGGGAAGGTCGCGCATTTCACGTCCGCGTGGGTCAGCGCCTGCGCATTATTACACCCAAGGGTCAGCAGTCCGCCGACTTCTTCGCCTTCCGCGCCGACGACATCAGCGAGTGGTTGTCACCTCCCCACACCTGGATGCCGACACGCGCGCTACACCCACGGGTCGGCGACACGTTCCTTAGTCGCTTCCGCCAGCCTATGCTTGATTTTGTCGAAGACGGAGCCGATGGCATCCACGACCTGATCATCGTCCCTTGCGACGCCATCCGCTACAAGCAGTTCGGCGTCGAGGGACATCACAGGAGCTGTGCCGAGAATCTGGAGATCGCCATGCGCGAACTTGGCCACGAGATCACCGTGACCCCTTTCGCAGTGAACTTCTTTACTAACACGACGGTGGAGGATGGTTTCATGTTCAATACGCCGGCTGCGCCCGTGGTCCAGCCCGGCGGTTACGTCGTGCTCGAGGCCCGCATGGACCTCATCTGCGCCGTCTCCTCGTGTCCGTACGATCTGGAGGGGCCTGGTTGGGCGATCAACGCGCCCGGGGGACCCACTGAGATCGTCGTCGAACTGCTCTGAGTGTTGCGACGTTGTGCGGCAGACAGATTCGAGGATCACGGTATCGGACGCGGCGGCCAACTAAGCGTCGAGCGATCCCAACTGCCTAACTTTTTTTGAACGACAAAATGCAGCATAACTGCCGCACCAAGAATCCATGACAACACGGATCAGGCAGGCGGGCCCTGAAAAACCGGCAAGTCATCGGTAATCTCATACCACCCGGCTTTGTTGGCCACAAAGATGTGGTCCATCGGTTTCACCCCTGGATCGTCGTCCAGTGCACCCATTGGAATAATCGCCAACTTTCGGTCGGGATCGATGCGCGGCATCTTCGAGCCGCAGATATCACAGAAGACTTGAGTGAAATATCGTGCCTCAGGAAGCTTGTAGCTTTTTAGATGGTCTTCCCCCTTGATGAAACGCACGCCGTTCATCGAGGTCATCCCGTTGGTCGCGAACGCGGCCGCACGTGCCCGGCGACATCGGGTGCAGTGGCAGTTATGGACCACCTTGAACGGCTCGGTCACATGGAATTCGATTGCGCCGCACAGACAACTCCCGCGGACCACGCCCTCGGGTCCAGCGGGCATGGGCTCTTCTTCGACCCGTGGGTAGCCGGTTTCGGGTGGGTAGTCGTCGTGGTGTGGCAGGCCACCCGTGATGTCGTGCCACGGCGCGTTGTGGGCCACGAAGACGTTGCAGTCCGATTTCTTGCCTTGGTCATGGCAGCCGCCGAGCGAAACGACAGTGTCATGGCTATCGTTGGGATAGGGCACTACCGAGCCGCAAGTGCCGCAGAAGCTTCGGGTCAAGAGATGTGACGACCTGTAATCGACCACCGTGTCAGTACTGCTGGTCCAGCGAAACTGGTCCGGGCGCAGGAACCAGTAAGTGCCGAACGCCGAGCCGTGCGCTTT
>JAOTYM010000075.1 GCA_029861845.1 Gammaproteobacteria bacterium
GTGACCCCGCCCGCGTGCCCTTCGAGCGTGTGTCGGACTGCCCCGGTGCTGACGTCCCACACCTTGAGCGTGTGGTCATCAGACGCCGAGACCGCGCTGCGCCCATCGGCACTCAACGCGACGCCAGTGACCGTGCCCGCGTGCCCTTCGAGATTACGTATGAGAGAACCGGCAGGTGGTGTCAACGCGGTGTTGAGCGGGCGTAACCACGCGCCGGTTGCCATCGCTTTCGCTTGTGCAAGCAATCCTTGAATCGCGGGCGCGGTGAAGTGACCTAGTCGTCCGATAAGTTGACTCGGAAGTTGTGACAAGTCATCGCTCAAGACGTGCGCCGACAGACGTAGCGCACCCTGCACTAACCCCAGCGCCTCCTCTGGTGGCACCGCGTCATAGTCGCTCAACAATGCGTTGAGATCTGTAACCGCAGCCTTTCTGCGCAGCCACTCGAAGTGCAGCAACAGTTCGCGCAGCTCATCGACCCGACCGCTTTCGGTCAGATGATAGCTCAGATAGTGCCACGTATAGGGCTCGTTCTCAGGCAGCGTCCACCAGGCATGGTGACCGCCGCACGCCTCACCCCGTAGGGTCAATGCATACGCATCGAGTAGGGCGCCGTGCAGCTCGCTAAGCGTTGCTTCGCACTCGCGGAGAAGGTAATGGCGGATGACGTCATGTAGGCGAATATGGTGCGTGGTGAGGTCGAGCGCAAGGAGCAGAGAGAGACTAAAGAGTTTGCTACAGAGCTCTTCGGTATCTAAATTGTCAAAGCCCGTCGTCGCCTGCCAAAGCCGCCCCACTGTCTCAAGCGGGATGGGCACGTCCTCTGGAAACACCCCGAGCTCGATAAAACGTCTACGTTCGGCCTCCGTCAATAGCTCGAGACTCGCCCCTAGGGTGATCGCCACCGCTTGATGGCGCGCTTCGGCATTGTCCACGTCAAAGGCGGTGAGCCCCCGGCGCTTGAGCAGGTGGTCAGCATAGCTCAGTGCGTCTGCCATCGACTGACCCGCATACAGCACGCGGCGGCGCAGAGCTCCATTCACGAGCTTGAGCAGTAGCGGCCACTCGCCAACGTCCGTTGCGAGACGCTGCACGGCGTCGGAGGCTTCATCTGGGAGACCGAAGCACAGCAATGTAACCGCTTCGGATTCGGTCATCGCATCCACCGCGACTTTGCGGGTCACCGGGGGCAGGGTGCTGCTGTTACGCGTCGTAATCAAACGCGCACACCACGTACCGCCTCGTAGGAACGGCTGGACGTGGGTGCCATTCCAGACATCATCAATGACGAGCAACATCGTCTGATCGGCCAAGAGCTCGGCGAGTCGGGCACTCGCCGAGTCCACATCGGTCAGCTCCGACGCTTTTCCAGACAGCGTCACAATCAGACTGTTCACCTTGGAAGTCAGGTCCCCGGGCTGTTCACCGAGCGTCACCCAAAGGATCCCTTGATAGAACGCGTCTTGCACATGCTCATCGTGACACAGGGCACTGGCGAGCGTCGTCTTACCAAAACCCCCTGCGCCTTGTAGCGTCGCCGTAATCGCCAACGGCTCAGCGTGCGATTTATCGAGCAGCTGACTGACTAAGCGATCGAACTCCCTGCTTCTTTCAACGAAGTCACTGGGTGGGTCGGGCGCCATAAATGCTACCCTGGGTATCGTGCAAGGTCCTTCCAAGGTGCGCACGAACTGGGTCCATTGTTCGGGCGTCTCGACATCCACGAAGTGTGCCGAGCGCATCCAACTCGACAAGCTGTCAAAGTTCAGATTCGGCGCACCCTTGACCGGTACCACGCAAACGCCTTCTTGGCGCGCCAACCGCCACTCCCTGCGGACTACATCAGAGGCCAACGCTGCAGGGGTCATCACCAAGACCAGGTATTCCACGCTGCGGATGGCTTCCATAATTTGCAGCCACCAGTCCCGACCACCCTCCATATCCGCTAAGTCTTGCCATAGGGAAAAACCGTGCTCGTCAATCAAGCGTTGACGTAGCCGACGCGCAACGTCCTTCCCGTCACTGCGCGCGTAGGAGACAAAGATTCGGGGTTGGCTCGATTCAGGCAAGACCGAAGCTCTCCATGTACACCGTTTAGCGTTATTCAATAATAACGTCGTGCGATAGCGATATGTTACAAAATAGGCGCAACCGACTCGAGCTCGGGGCGTGCCGCTCTACTGTCTGCCCGTGTTCTGGCGACGGTGTGCAAAGGCTGTTAGGGAGAGGCCTATGTAGGAGGCCAAGGGTCATCAAACGCACTGCCCAATGGCATTTCAGTGTTGAAAAACTCGATTACAGATTCGACTTCGCGTAATCATCTACGAACCGCATCGTCAATCGGACCTGCTTCAGGGTCGCCTTCATGAGGTCGCGTTGACTGATGACCTTCTTCAGAATCCCATCTTCAATTAACGGCAGATGACGAATATTGTGTTCCGACATCAACTTCAGGGCATCCATCACCGTATCCTGCGGCGAACACACCACCACGTCTCGGGTCATCAGGTCTTCGACGCTGAGAGCAAGCGCCGCCACTCCATGCTGCGCAATGGCTCGAACAACATCGCGCTCCGACAGTATCCCTAGCAGTCCGCCCGCAGCGTTACGAACCGGCAGGACGCCGATGTTGTGCTTCGCTAATAGCGAAGACGCTTCTTCGAGGTTGTTTTCAGAACCGCAGGCCAACAGCTCGTCATCATGCTGCGTAGTCACATCTTCGAGTTTCATGTCTTTCTCCTCTTGGCTGGGCTAGTGCGAGGGGCACAAATTCGTTCGTGCTGCACCGTAAGGATCCGACCCGTCCACACGGCCGCCAATGATCATCCTCTATTATCGTGTCACGGATATCAAGCCTGCCGACGTCGCAGGGCAGCGACAACTTCACGGAATCCGAGTCAAACTGCGGAAAACTGATTCCCAAGCTCCTCGCACACCTGAACATCCGTCACCCCTTCGTCGCTCCCCGCTTCAACGCTTCTCGCTTGAACTCAGGGCTATATCGTCTAGATCGCTTCTTCTTTGTCATGCGACACCTCCCAGCGCGTCATCGCGCCAATTATAAAAGGTGTCCACGAAACCGGGCAGGTCCTAGGAGCTGCCGGTCAGATAATAGAGTTGCGGCAGGCAGAAAACGACCTATTGTGTTAAAAAACTCTGTATTTGGACGTTTCAAAAGATCTAGTCGTTGTACTGCGTCGCTATCCCATTGTTTTTGTTAGTGCCGATTTTTCGCGAACTCGCCGTCCGCGTCGTTTTCCGACTTTTTCAACACAATTTGCGCCACGAGCGCTGATTTAAACGCGATGATGCATCGTGTGCAGTGCGCAACTGCAAAAGAGATGGAGGTAGGTCCTCCGAAGTCGGCATGCAGGTGCAGGCTTCAAACCACCTCACGCTGCTGTGGCCAAAAGCCACGGTGGTGAGCGGTGAGGAAAAGGCGTACAGGATACGTCAGGTAGGAAACAGTGAGACGAGCGCAAGCGAACCACCGATGAGGCATCGAAAGAAAAAGCGGGTGACATCAAAACCGGGTCTTATTGTGTGGCCTGGGAGGAATCCAGCGGGTGCCGGCTGACTGGCTGGGTGGTGTCCGGTGTGCAGGTGGCGTGACGCTGTTTTAGGCTCTTTTGTGGAACGTGGGAACCCTTCATGTGATGGTAAGAGAAAACCCTATGAGTGAAACCCACGAAGGGGGAAAGTATCAATGCCCATGAAGGGGGCGGATCATCCTGTAGTAGCGATGAAGTCCTTGTAATGAGGATAGAGCGAAGGGGGTGAGTCAGCTCGCCCGGCGAGCAGGGTCAACCGCGTGAGCGGGAAGAGCCGTGTTCACGGGCGTCGGCCTGCCACCGAGAGGTGGTTCGCGCATGGCTGGCACGAGCCGTATGAGTCGAGAGGCTCACGTACGGATCTGTGGGGGTTGCGCCTTGGAAAGCGCATGATGTTCAGCAGCCTGAGATGGTTGCCGTGGCAAAGCTTGGCCAGCAGCCGCGTACCGAGTCTTGCGTGGTGTGTGGTAACGCCCACTGCGAAGCGTAGACAGGGAGAGCGTAGGCCGAAACGCAAGTGAACGGAGAGATAGCCCCGAAATCGATCGTGGTTGAAGTAGCCGACCTTATCTCTCAATGGGGAAAGCGGAATCGCAAGGGCTGCGATGGCGAGGCGCTTGGGGTGCTTCCGGGGTTTGTACCGTCGGCATGCGTTCAAAGGACATCATGTGAACAAGGGAGGTCCGGCAGGTTCAGGCGGAGTCTGTAAGGTCTGACGAGCTAGCAATGCGAGGAGGGCCTGATGATCTGTCGGAAGTCAGACTGGCTGATAGTACTCCGAGGTCGGGAGAGCCGGCTACATGGGGAAGCGGCCAGCAGGGGTTGAATGGTTCGAGGGAGACATGGGCTCCATACAACGGGAGGACACGGCCCTCTATTCAAAGAGAGGAATGACCAGCCATGATAACGGGACTCGAACGAATAGCAGCGAAAGCTCGGAGTGAGCCAAAACTCCGATTCACCTCGCTTGCGCATCACATCACCGAAGCACGGGTATGGGAGAGCTTATGTCACATACCCACAAACTCGGCGCCAGGATGCGATGGCAAGACGGTGGCAGAGGAGCAAGAAGCGTTCGGAGACTGGATAGAACCGATGCTCCGGTCGGTACATCGCAAGTGCTACCGACCCCCGCCGATCCGGCGGGTCTACATCCCGAAACCCGGCAAACAGGAGAAACGTCCACTGGGCGTGCCGTGTGTTGCCGATCGGGCTCTGCAGAGAAGCGTAGCCGAGGTACTGGCGACCATTTATGAGCAGGACTTTCTACCCTGTTCGTTTGGTGGGCGACGGGGTCTTGGCGCTCACAACGCGTTGGGAACCCTCAATGAGGTGATTGCCGGCAAGAAAGTGAGCTGGGTTCTGGAAGCGGATCTGAAGAACTTCTTTGGCAGCATAGATCACGGATGGTTACTGCGCTTTGTTGAACACCGAGTCGGAGATCCACGCGTCATTAGTTTGATTCGGCGCTGGCTCAAAGCAGGTGTGCTGGAAGATAACGTGATGCACCCAAACGATGAGGGGACGCCACAAGGTAGCTCGATTAGTGTATTGCTGAGCAACGTGTACCTGCACTATGTGCTCGACTTGTGGTTTGAGCGAGTGGTCAAGCCGCGCCTGCGAGGCGAAGCCTACCTGGTGCGGTACATCGACGACTTTGTCATATGTTTCCAATATCGAACGGACGCAATACGCGTACAGCACGCTCTGCACAGGCGCTTGGCGAAGTTTGCGCTTGCTTTAGAACCGAACAAGACGACACTCGTTGAGTTTGGACGGTTTGCCCAGCGGTACGCGCCGAAGCGGGGGGAGGAAACGTCCTGAGACGATTTACTTCCTCGGTTTCACGCTGTACTGCACGCGAAATCGCCAGGGCAATTTCAAGGTTGGCTTTCGCACGGAGAAGTCACGACTACTCCGGAGTATGGCCCATCTGACCGACCTGATGCGACGTATGCGTCACTTGCCGGTTTGCGAGCAAGCACTCAATCTCAGCCGTGTGCTACGGGGTCACTACGCCTACTACGGCATTGCCGGTAACTTCCGGGCGTTGCAGAAGGTGCATCGTTTTGTGGAACGATATTGGCGCAAGGTGCTGGGTAGCCGGAGCCGGAAGGCCTACATTAGTTGGGAGGTTTTCCACCGAATCAAGGCGCGCTATCCGTTACCGCGCCCGAAGCTGGTGCGTTCTTATCGAGAACTCCAGCGTTGCGCGGTGTTGTGAACCAACCCTTGAAGAGCGCCGTGCGGGAAATCCGCATGCGGCGTTCTGAGGGAGCCGGAGGCGGGTGACTGCCTCCGGCGACCCGGTACCGGAGGTGAGATTCCTCCGGTCTACCCGGCGGACTCAAAACAGACATTCTCAGACTGCTTGAAACGCGATCCCACCCGCTGATTCCCAACCAGGTCATCGCCGGGTTAGCGGGGCCTTTTGTGATCAGCCGAAGGCCTGATCCGTGTCAATGTATGCATGCCCATAGTGTGGTAGGACCTGAACGCGGTATGGTAATGTGCCCGATGGCGAAGATGTGCGCGGGTAGGAGGTGACAAATGGAGACGGTGCGACAGTTACTGGATAAAAAGGGGCATGAAGTTTCGTCTGTTCATCCACATGATTCCGTATTTGATGCCATTAAGAAAATGGCGGATGCAAAGATTGGGGCATTAATCGTGTTGGTGGACGATCAAATCGTTGGCATCGTTACCGAGAGGGATTATGCACGGAATGTTATTCTGAAGGGTAAATCATCGCGTGAAACACCAGTGCGGGATATTATGACTACCGGCGTTGTCTGCGCGCGAGCCGACCAGACGATCGAAGAATGCATGGCCGTCATGACCGAAAAGCGGATACGTCATCTTCCAGTGGTTGACCAAGAACGGTTGGTTGGTTTGGTTTCGATTCGCGATCTGGTCAAGAGCATTATTGCTGATCAAACGTTTACGATTGAACAGCTTACACACTACATCCAGGGGTAACCAAGGAGCGATGAATATTGTCCGCCGGTGTCCTAGCTGCAAGAGGTGCTGGGCGCGACCGTCTGTTTATCGTTCTCTAAGCGCACGTTGTGACTGCATCGAGTTAATGGCCGGAGTTGGCCATTTGGTTTTGCCTCAGTAATGTGGACGGGTTCGTTTAGGTCGTTAATGTCTTGTCCTCATACTCTACCGGGCTAAGGTAACCCAGGTAGCTATGCCGACGTTGACGGTTGTAAAAGCGTTCGATGTAATCGAATAGATCCGCCCGCGCGTCGTCACGAGTACGATATTGTCGTCGCCGTGTTCGCTCTCGTTTCAGCGTGGCAAAGAAACGCTCAACCACCGCATTGTCGTAACAGCTCCCTGCGCTACTCATACTACAGGTGATACTGTGGCGCCCGTGCTAGCACTTCGTCGTCGCTCGGTCATCGGCTTGAGCAAGGGCGCGAATGCAAAGACGGCTCAAGGCGGCAATAAACAGCAATTCAAATATACGCTCACGCGATACTCAGTTTATTTGTTGACCGCGTTACCATCGATCTACCACGCTCTCAACCACGGGACGATTCCAGCATAAGCTGTTGTTCCTAGGGCACAAGTTCGCGATAGAACCCGACCCATCCGTGTTGTAACATGGATGTTAGTACGTTTATATCTAGTTAGGTGGCCTGAGACAGGGTGGTGATGATGAAGCTGATGAACATTCGCACATGCTGTTTAGCCATTCTTTTGGTCGTTGTTCCCTTAGTTGGCTCAGCCGCTGAGGGGAAGCAAGAGGCGGCCAAGCGAGCTGCACTTGAATGGCTGGTGCTGGTGGACGCCATGCGGTATGAAGCGGCGTGGAAAGAAGCAGCGTCGCTCTTTAAGGCTCAAGTCAGTACTTCCGACTGGGCGAAGGCGGTGGCGACGGCGAGAAGCCCTTTGGGTGACTTAGTCGCTCGACATCTAATTTCTGCGACCTATGCGACCAGCTTACCGGGTGCCCCGGATGGGGAGTATGTAGTACTACAGTTTCAAACGGGTTTTGAGAACAAGGCGCAGGCGGTCGAGACAGTTACCCCGATGTTGGACGAAGGGCATTGGCGGGTATCGGGCTACTACATTCGATAGCTCACCTAGCCATACAATTGAGCCGACGCGGAAATGAATGCGATTAGATTTTGAGCTCAGCTGGTACGCGTTCATTGTGGACGTTAGGGAGAGATTAGAAGCCATAGGTTTGACGGTAGAGAAGTAGCAGAGAATAGGCGAATCGGGAGGCGATCATGATATGTCCGAAATGTACATCGACGATGGAGCAGGTCGTATACGAGGGTATAGAAGTAGACCGCTGTACCTCCTGCAAGGGGTTATGGTTCGATATTGGTGAAGAGGAAGCCCTGAGAGCTACGGAAGCCGCAGCGAACATCGATGTAGGTGACGCTCGCGCAGGGGCTCAGATGAGCAAAATTGACCGATATGCATGCCCAAGGTGTAGTGGGGGCATGGTGCGGATGGTAGACCCGAAGCAGTCGCACATTTGGTACGAGAAATGTAGCTCTTGCGGCGGATCGTTCTTCGACGCGGGGGAGTTTCGAGACCTATCTGAGAATACGATCTCGGACTTTTTCAAGAGCCTGTTCACACCCGAGCGCAAATAAGTATACAGTCGTACCGTCAGCGTGTGAAGGTGGTCCGCTCGTAGGATTTCACTCTTGTTGCGTTTCACCCTAACCAGCAAATGCGGCCGACGCAGAACTTCCCCCAATAAAGCGGACACGCCTGATTCGCGACGTTAGGACGTAGAAGAACACAGGGATGGATCTACGAAAACCGCCCAACCGGACCGAGAAAGTTGAATAGCAATTCCACCTCTAAGCGATACATCTTTCGGAACATTTTCCGAAAGATTGTGACAGTTTCGGATGCGGAAGCTCTAATTCGCAGCGCGTCTATGTTGGTCTTGCTCTACGCGGGGTTCAAGGCCATCTTGGCCGCATTTAGCGACGTTGCTTTACTGTTGGATGCGTTGCTGCTTGCGTTAGTGGCTGTTCCCTTGGTCATATTTAAGAATCGATTCGCTGCCATAGCCATGTTCGTGCTTATATGTTTGGTTATGTTGGATGCTGTGGTCCAGGCGTTTACCGGTAGGCCGAGCTTAGCTGTACTGATAGTGGTATTACTGCTTTGCGTATCAGTGAGAGCGGTTGAGGCGACCTTTAAGTTAAAACGTGGAACCCTTTCCATCGAATCTACCGATACTCAATCGAAACCGGGCGCCGACGCTTGACCTATGAAGCCCATTCGTAAACTCTTAGTTGCTAACCGCGGCGAGATCGCGATTCGGATTATGCGCGCGGCCAACGAATTGGGCATAGCCACGGTGGCGATCTATGCCCAAGAAGACCGACTCTCACTGCATCGCTTTAAATCCGACGAAGCGTATACCGTTGGCCATGGTTTGGGTCCGGTTAAGGCATATCTAGACATGGATTCGGTTATCGGTATTGCCCGCACAGCGGCTGTCGATGCGGTACACCCGGGTTACGGGTTCTTATCGGAAAAACCGGAGTTTGCCGAAGCAGTTATTGCCGCTGGCCTGACTTGGGTTGGACCGCCCGCAGCCGTTATGCGTGCGCTCGGTAACAAGGTGTCAGCTCGCGCGGTTGCTGAGCGCGCTGGCGTGCCGGTCATGCCCGCGACTGGACCCCTGCCTGAGGATATCAAGACTATCCGCCGACTTGCTGAGGACGTTGGCTTTCCGGTGATGCTCAAAGCGAGTTGGGGCGGCGGCGGCAGGGGTATGCGCGTCATTGACGATACGGCAGGGCTCCAGACGGGAGTCGAAACCGGTCGCCGCGAAGCAAAGGCTGCCTTTGGGAATGGTGAGGTTTACTTAGAGAAGCTCGTCGTTAACGCTCGCCACGTCGAGGTGCAACTCTTAGGCGATGCCCACGGAAACATCGTCCATTTGTTCGAACGAGATTGCTCGGTGCAACGCCGAAACCAAAAAGTGGTCGAGCGCGCCCCGGCCCCCTACCTGGATTTAGCAACCCGGTCAGCATTGTGTGACGCTGCCCTCAATCTGGCCCGAGCAGCGGGTTATTGCAACGCGGGCACGGCTGAATTTCTCATCGACGTGGATACGAGTAAGTTCTACTTCATCGAAGTTAACCCGCGTATTCAAGTCGAGCACACGGTGACTGAAGAAGTAACTGGTATCGATATCGTTAAAG
The DNA here is from genome assembly GCA_029861845.1 of Gammaproteobacteria bacterium. Classification (GTDB taxonomy): domain Bacteria; phylum Pseudomonadota; class Gammaproteobacteria; order Acidiferrobacterales; family SPGG2; genus SPGG2. The sequence continues at coordinate 9,746 of JAOTYM010000075.1, forward strand.
CCCAAATTCGAATCGCCCAAGGGGCCCGCATCGGTGACGATGACTCGGGTGTGCCGAGGCAGGAGAATATCCATCTTAACGGCCACGCGCTGCAGTGCCGAATCACTACCGAGGATCCAGAATCTAATTTCATGCCTGACTACGGCCGCATCACCGCATATCGGGGTGCGACGGGATTCGGTATTCGCTTAGACGGTGGTACCGCTTACACGGGTGCTGTTATTACACGTTTCTACGACAGCCTGTTGGAAAAAGTCACGGCCTGGGCACCGACGGCACAAGAAGCGGTAGCCCGCATGGTTAGAGCGCTTCGAGAGTTTCGTATTCGCGGCGTTGCTACCAATCTCGTATTTGTTGAAAACCTCATCAATCACCCGCGGTTCAGGTCGGGCGACTATACAACACGTTTTATCGACGAGACGCCCGAACTCTTCCATTTCCCAAGACGCCGGGACCGGGCCACCCGACTGCTCCGTTACATCGCTGACGTGAGCGTTAACGGACATGCCGAAGTTAGGGGCCGAACAACACCGGCGGTACGCCCAGTCCCGACCCCACCCGACACGCATCACGATGCACCCCCGGCGGGTACCCGTCAGTTACTGCAACAGCTCGGGCCGCAAGGACTTGCGAACTGGATGCTGGAACAAAAAAGGGTGCTGGTTACCGATACCGCGATGCGTGACGCGCATCAGTCGTTGCTCGCGACGCGTATGCGCAGCTTCGATATGACGGCCATTGCCGATGCTTATGCGCGTGATATGGCTGGCCTTTTCAGTCTTGAGTGTTGGGGCGGTGCCACGTTTGATGTGGCGATGCGGTTCTTGAAGGAATGCCCTTGGGAGCGGTTGGGTGAATTGCGCACACGAGTCCCGAATATATTGCTGCAAATGTTGTTTCGCGGGTCAAATGGCGTTGGCTACACGAACTATCCTGACAATGTCGTACGTGCCTTTGTGCATCAGGCCGCCGTTAGTGGTATCGATGTATTTCGCATCTTCGATTGTCTGAATTGGACAGACCAAATGCAAGTTGCTATCGATGCTGTGTGTGAACAGGACAAACTGTGCGAGGCGGTGGTTTGTTATACCGGCGATATGCACGATCCCAAGCGATCGAAATACGATCTTAAGTATTACGTTGAACGCGCGAAAGAACTCGCGGCTGCCGGTACGCATATACTGGGAATCAAAGATATGGCGGGGGTGTGTAAGCCTCGAGCCGCGCGCGAACTCGTTCGAATCTTGAAGGAAGAGACAGGTCTACCGATACACTTTCATACCCACGATACCAGTGGCGCATCGGTTGCCAGTGTGCTCGCCGCCGTCGAAGGTGGGGTTGACGCGGTGGACGCGGCCATGGACGCGCTCTCGGGCCTTACTTCGCAGCCCAATCTTGGTGCCATCGTCGCATCCCTAGCGGGTGGCGAACGCGATACGGGTCTCGACCCACAACGGATCCGTGCCTTTTCGGATTACTGGGAGCTGGTCCGTGGTCAGTATGCTGCCTTCGAGAGCGACTTACGTTTCGGTGCTTCCGAAGTCTACTTACATGAGATGCCGGGTGGTCAGTTCACTAATCTCAAAGAACAAGCTCGATCCATCGGCCTCGAAGCGCGTTGGCACGAGGTGGCACGTGCCTATGCCGACGTCAATCTGATGTTCGGCGACATCGTCAAGGTGACGCCCTCATCGAAGGTAGTCGGAGATATGGCGCTGTCCATGGTGAGCGCCGGATTGACCCGCGAGGACATCGAGGACCCTAAGCGGGAGGTCGTATTTCCTGAGTCGGTGATTGCATTTTTTCGCGGTGAGCTTGGCCAGCCCTACGGCGGATTTTCCGAGGCGTTGCAAAAAAAGGTCTTAAAGGACGAACCACCGATGCGGGGGCGGCCTGGGGCGACACTAGATCCAGTCGATTTTGATCGCGAACGGGAGCGTATCGAGGAGCGTGTAGGGCGACGTATTAGCGACGAAGAATTGCAATCAGCGCTTATGTATCCTGCCGTGTTCAGTGACTATGTGGCACATCGGCAGGAATTCGGCCCTGTGAGCGTTTTACCGACACCCGTTTTTTTCTACGGCATGACCCCTGGCCAAGAGACGGTGGTGGACCTTGAGCCGGGTAAGCGTCTCGTTATTAGTTGTCAGGCGATTGGTGAACCCGATGAAAAGGGCGAGGTGCGGGTGTTCTTTGAACTCAATGGGCAGCCTCGGGTAATCAAAGTCACTGATGGTAAGTCGAAAGAGGCTGTACCGACCCATCCTAAGGCCGAAGATGAAAACCCCTATCACATCGGCGCCCCTATGCCGGGTGTGGTGGGGAGCGTAGCGGTGGCTCAAGGCCAGAAAATCAATATGGGTGATCTGCTTCTCACCTTGGAGGCCATGAAGATGGAGGTGGCCATTCATGCCGAACGACCGGGAACAATTGTTCGGTTACTGGCCAAGGTGGGCAGCCAAGTGGATGCCAAAGATCTGTTGGTTGAATTCGAAGGCAAATAGCGATTCGCAAGAATGGGCCACATTGGCAATAATGCGCTAAACTTGAGTACAGCCCCCTAATCTTTGTGTGTTGGTTAGCGAGGGCCTGACGACAGGCAACACACCTATGGATAGAGTACAACAATGAACATATATGTAGGTAATCTCCCCTATAGCGTCACCGAAGACGAGCTCCGCGCCTTATTTGCCGAGCACGGCGAGGTCGACCGGTTCACCCTCATTACCGATAAATTCTCCGGTCAACCCAAAGGCTTTGGCTTTGTCGAAATGCCCGTCCAGGGAGCGGCAGAAAATGCCATCTCTGCCCTAGACGGCAAAGACGTCCAGGGCCGCAATATCAAGGTCAACCAAGCCCGTCCCCGCGCCGAACGTCCACAACGTCGGCCGCGGTAAGCTAGTCTAGCTAATCGCTAGGCATACTAAGCGCTCGATGTGCGACGAGCGCTTAGTAACGATAATTTGGTTTCGTGTACATCACCTTAAAGGAGAACACTATGGCCAAAGCTTGCGCGCGCCACATTTTGGTGACCACTGAGGAAGCCTGCGAAGAGCTTAAGAATCAGCTCGAGGCGGGTACTGACTTCGCCGCTGCTGCTAAGGATCACTCGCAGTGCCCCTCGGGCCAGCGGGGCGGAGATCTGGGCGAGTTTAGCCCGGGGCAGATGGTCAAGGAATTCGACGACGTTGTGTTTCATGCCGAGATTGGCCAGGTGCATGGCCCGGTCAAGACGCAGTTTGGCTATCACCTTATTGAGATCACCAGTCGCTCCGAGTAGAGACGGCCCAAATCGGGCCTGTGTCGTTGATCAGATCTTTGTGCGACCGATATGTCCCGTTAGCCAGTCGCGAAGTATTCACATGTGGGTGGTTAGTCGTTGCTGTTAGCCTGCTGTTGATGGTTGGTTGCGAGCACTCGGCCGCCGCCGATCCACAGTTACAACGGATACAAGAAAAAGCTCAGCGCGCAAAACAAGGCGTCATAGAATGGGCGCGCACCGGTCGAGATCCCTCGCGTATGGTTCGACTCATGGAGCAAGTCGAACCGAGTCTCCGGACGGGCAATGTCACGAAGGCCGAAACCCTTTTAGATACTGTCTTGCAAGCGTTGTCCGAGAGTGGCGCCGGGCATGCCGATTTCAATGAACCAATAACTGACGAATTCGGAGAGCCGAAACGCGTAGAGATTATCGGTTACGGTGGGGACGCCATGGAGCCCTTTATATCGCGTGATGGCGCTTTTCTATTTTTCAACAACCTGAATGACCCTCGCGTCAATACGAATCTCTACTTTGCCAAGAAAATCGATGCACTGACCTTTAGGTTTACCGGGGAAGTGAAGGGTACCAATACACAGGCCTTGGAAGGTGTGCCAACGATGGACACACACAACCGGTTTTGTTTCGTGTCTCCGCGTGACTACGAACGTACGCTTTCAACGCTTTATTGCGGTGTTTTTAACGACGGCAAGGTGAGAGGCGTGCATCAGATCGGTGAAACGCTATCAAGAAAAAGGGCGCCCTGGTTCAACATGGATGTGGAAATAAGCGCGGATGGCAATACGCTGTATTACACCGAGAATGAATGGGACCCGACAGTCGGGTTGCCTAAGTCATCGAATATACATGTTGCCATAAGAGAAGACGGTAGGTTTAAACGTGCTAGAAATTCTAACTCGCTCATGAGAAACATCAATACTGATGAACTGGAGTACGCTGCCTCCATCTCCAGTGACGGGCTTGAACTGTACTTCACGAGAGCGGGCGTACCGATCACTGGCAATCTAGCGGTTGGCGCTAGATTGCGGATCCTGGTGGCGAAAAGAGGCCACACTGGCGAACCATTTGGACCACCCGACGTCATTGGCAGCATCGTCGGATTCGTCGAAGCGCCGACCCTAACTGCAGATGGCAGGGCACTTTACTATCATCAGCGAGACGGTGAGCGCTTCCACATCTATCGCGTGGTTAAGAACAAGTAGAAAAAGCGCACCGCAAAAAAAATCGCCAACCGCGCGCCGAGATCTCGCCAACCCGTCGACTCGCCGGGTCAGACATCTGACCAAAACTGCGCTGTTGGGCGCCACCTAGCCCGCTTCGATCTATGCCCGTTTCAAATGAAAAATCAAATAGATTCAATATCTTGCAAATAGTCAGAGGTTGGCCTCAAGGATGGCACGGCCTGTGCAGATATAGAACTCTGCGCCCTAGCATGGTGAGGGCACGAGAGGGGCAGGTTCATGGGCGAAGCAGTTCTAGCCATCTTCAAGAGAGCGCCAATCATTGTCGGTGCGCTCATCATTTGCACGATCAGCATCCCGGTCCACAGTGCTGTGTATGTCTACCGCGCGTCGGACGGGTCCTTGATGCTGACGGACCATGTCGTCAGCGGCAGCGAGTACCGGCTCCTGCGCAAAACTGCCAACGCCCACGGTGCCGCCACCATTGCGCAACGCGGTAAGCGGTTCGACCGTAGTAATCCATCGGCCTATGATCGGCTTATTCGACAAATGGCACGTGTTTATGGTGTGGACGCGGCGTTAGTTAAAGCAGTTATGCACGCCGAATCTGCATTTAATCCTTACGCCACGTCACGCAAGGGCGCATCCGGCCTCATGCAGTTAATGCCCGCTACTGCCGAACGCTATGGGGTCGATGACATCTATGACCCCGTCCAAAACGTGCGAGCTGGGGTGCACTACCTAAAAGAACTGATGCAGCTTTTTGATAACAAACACCATTTAGTTGTCGCTGCCTACAATGCTGGCGAGAACGCGGTTAAGGAACATAAAGGCGTACCCCCTTACCCAGAGACTCGCAACTACGTAAAGAAAGTGTTACGTTTCAAGCATCGCTATTCGAAGACATTCCAAATGCGGCGTTTTTGAGAAAGCCAGTTCCCCCCTACGCAAGCCCACTCATTTACCCGCAAGTTGCAGAAATAGCTCGTTTAGTCTGTGAACAAACCCAGCTGGGTCGTCGAGTTCGCCACCTTCGCTAAGTAGAGCTTGGTCAAATAGCATGTGACTCCACTCTTTGAAACGCGCATCATCATCTTGTGACATGAGATGATTTACGATGGGATGCCCTGGATTGATCTCAAGAATAGGTTTTCCAAGGGGCACCTCTTGACCCACAGATGTGAGTATACGTTCAAGATTTGCGCTCATATCCTGCGCGTCGGCGACCAGGCAGGCCGGCGACGTAGTTAGGCGATGGGTCACGCGCGCATCCTTAATCTTGTCACCCAGTGCCTGTTTGACGCGATCGACAAATTCCTTGTGCTCTTTTGCCGCCTTTTCTTGCTGTTCCTTATCTGTCCTGGTCTCCAATTCGCCGAGGTCGAGCTCTCCTTTGGCTACCGATTGCAGTGGTTTTTTATCGAACTCGGTGAGATGCATGACCAACCATTCGTCCACGCGATCTGATAGTAGCAGTACTTCGATACCCTTATCGCGGAAGATTTCGAGATGCGAACTATTTTTCGCCGCGGCGAAGCTATCCGCGGTAACGTAATAGATTTTGTTTTGATTCTCCTTCATACGGTTTACGTAATCCCCGAGAGAAACGTCCTGCGTCTCGCTGTCGGTATGTGTAGACGAAAACCGTAGTAGTTTGGCGATGCGCTCTAGATTGGTTGGATCCTCGACCACCCCTTCCTTCAACACCTTTCCGAATTCCTTCCAAAAGGTGGCGTATTTTTCAGGATCCTTCTTGTTTAGATTCTCTAACAATCCCAGCACCTTCTTCACGGAAGCGGCGCGGATCTGGTCAATCGCTTTGCTCCGTTGGAGGACCTCACGCGAGATATTTAGCGGTAAGTCGTTGGAATCGATCACGCCACGCACAAATCGCAAGTAGGCAGGCATAAGATGTTCGGCATCATCCATGATGAACACGCGTCGTACATAAAGCTTGATGCCTCGCCGTTGGCTGCGATCCCAAAGATCGAACGGAGCGCGCGCTGGGACGTACAGTAGAGATATGTATTCCTGTTTGCCCTCTACGCGGTTGTGTGTATAAGCGAGCGGTGCTTCGAAGTCATGGCCGACGTGCTTGTAGAACTCCTCGTACTCTTCTTGCTTTATTTCCTTTTTCGGTCGTGCCCACAAGGCGGACGCGCGGTTTACGGTTTCGTCTTCTTCCTTACCCTCTACCTTCATCGTGATAGGAAGATTGATGTGATCGGAAAATTTGTGAATGATCGATCGCAGTCGAAATCCGTCGAGAAATTCATCTTCGCCCTTTCGAACGTGCAGTATCACATCGGTCCCACGGCCTGCTTTCTCTATCGTTTCTAGTGAATATTCTCCCTTGCCCTCGGAATCCCAGCGTACGCCCTGTCCCGGCCCAAGCCCAGCCCGACGGGTCTCGACCGTCACGCGATCGGCAACGATGAAAGCCGAATAGAAACCAACCCCAAACTGGCCAATCAATTTGGCATCCTTAGCCTGATCACCGGACAGGGCCTTTAAGAATTCCTGCGTGCCGGATTTGGCGATGGTGCCGATATTATCCACAACCTCTAAGCGGGACATACCAATGCCGTTATCCGAGACAGTAACCGTGCGCGCCTTTTTGTTGAAGGCAACTCGGATCTTCAAATCGGTGTCACCTTCGTATAAATCGTCGTTAGCGAGTGCCTCAAACCGTAGTTTGTCGGCCGCGTCCGAGGCATTCGAAATCAGTTCTCGTAGGAAGATTTCCTTGTTGCTGTATAGGGAATGGATAACGATATCGAGTAATTGCTTGACCTCTGTTTGAAAATCAAGGGTCTCTTTTTGTGTATCTACGCTCATAATCTAGGTAGGCTCCTGAACCACCGAATACTGGCGAGATATAGGGGCGCACGGCCGAAGATTCAAGCCTGTTTGGCTAGGTGCGATCATGAATCGTGAGACGGCAAGATCGGTTTGCCGTCGGGCTGTCAGCCTAACTATTTGATATCTTTATTATTCTCGCTGACCACACCATGAATGGGGCGAGCGCGATTACGGTTGGGTGACCTTGACCTTGATCCATTCCGCTACTTGCCTACGTTCCGCGTCGGCGTATTTGATCTCTACCTGGCGGCCCGCCTGTAGATCAGCAAAGCGCCCGGCTATGTTGGTTGCCTTGAGGGCGGTCCGATCCAGCCAGATCTTGGTATCGCGGCTAACTCTGATATTACGGCCATCGGCCTTGATGGTTCGTTTCTGTTTATTGACGCTCTCGATCTTTCCCATATAGGTATAGTTACTATATGAGAGCCCGGGCGACTTGCCCATAGGTATGAATATTTCGGTCGCCTTCTGGGCGTATGCAAACGAGATGCTGCCAAGCAAAAGGAGCCCCAAGCTTGCCAATGATATCGTACGCATCCTTGTCTTCCTCCGTCGCATTGCCAGTCTACCTGACATCATTCGATCATCTCCCCTCGCGCCTGCTCTAGTTCGCGGATTGCCGCGGCTGCGTGGCGGCGCCGTGAAAAAGCACTACGTGCCGCACGTCGGGTCAGATGTTTGGCTTCCTTCAAATGGGCGACCGCCTGTGGGTGCAGGCCGCCACCAATCAAGACCTCAATGCCATCCTTGGTATCGGCAACCGCCAGCCCGAGTAGTTCCTTGGCCCTCGCGCCGCGAGATCGATTACTCTGTTCTATGAGTAGAATGCTGGCCCGTATGTTTTCCAGTGCATTGATCACGCGCAGGAAGGCGGCAACCTCAACCACCTGGGTACCGTCTAGATTGATTCCACCACCGGTTGCCCCCGCCAGGAGTTGGCCGGCTGGTGAATTGTTGAAGGCATCGCCGTTGTAGAAGGCGACCGAACCTTCAATCGTTTCGATAGAATTATTATGGAAGAACGGCCCGGTGTCGGCCGCCTCGACCAGCGGCGGCGTGTTGAACGTGCCGTCGCCGGGTGTGCCGAAGCCATCGTCGGGCGGCACCTTTTCTCCCGTCAAATCGGCCGGCTGATCGGGGAGATCCTCGACCCCCGTATTAAAGTTCATATTGCCCACGCCTGGCCCAAATACATCCGGGTTTCCGTTAGCACCCGCGTTGAAATGACAGGCGTTGCACTTGCCAAGGGCGTTGTCGAGAAAGATCTCCTGGCCTCGTTTCGCCACCGTGCCTTTGAGCGGCAGCGGCAATGCCAGGTCTTGCTGACGTCCCAGCGAAAGCTGAAAGGCCTCTAAGGCATCAAGTTCGTCGTCGGTCGGCAGCCGAAAGTCGACGTCGGGTACGCGATTCAAGGTTTTGGTGAAGTGCTGAATGACGGCCCCGGTGGCGAATGATCGCAGCGAGCCATCGCCAGGCGCACCGTCACCGGCCCAGCCGGTGCGCGGCCCGTCCCGGCTGTCCACTGATTCGCGCTGGGCGAGCACGTGGGGCACGCCCCGCATGTTGAAGTCATTTTCCAAGTCATCAAACCCGTCCTGGTTCTCGAGAATGAGCCCGAACTCACGCATGAGCCTTGGATTTTCGAAATTTTTCATCAATGCCTGATTACGTTCGGCCACAAACAGCGGATCATCATCGGGCAGTGTAGCGATAAACCCAGGGTCGATCGCCATGTTGTTCTCTTCCCGGTGGCAGGTGCCGCACGTTCGACTGTTTCCATCGAAGGTCTCATTGAAGAACAAGGCCCTACCTTTGGCGATGAGTTCTTGGTCAGGGTTGGGCGGTGGCGCCGACTGACAGCTAGTCAATATCGACAACCCCAATAACAGGGTGCCAATTAGGGTGATCGGGGAGGGCACAGGGCGTCCCTGAGCGTATGCGCGACTGACCATAGCTTCTCCATTTTGTGGTTATTCGCTTCCTCGCGACAGGATCCGCGCCGCGATTGTACTAGTTGTCCCGGGCGAATGTCTCGCTCCTATCGACGGCAGCCACCGCTGTGGCGCTGACATCGGCGCCACAGCGGACTGCCCCCAGTTTAGTCGTGGGATCGCTTTGACTACGCATCAATCATGACGGCGTGGCAAGACCCCGCAATTGGTGATTGTACTGATAGAGCTTGATAATTTGGTCCCAATCATCGGTGCATGCCCACCTTTTGTCTGGCGACACGGCCTGTGGCACCAACTAGATCGGAGATAGGGCTAATGACATCGCGAAGGTGGTGTTACCCCGAGAGCGGGGCATCAGCTAATGCGGTGTTTGCTGCATTATCCGTCTGGTCCAAGACCGTTGCCGACCGCTTTGCGAAGCCGTTCTTGTTCTTGGCGCTGTTGCAACGCCCACATGTGTGCGTAGATGTCACCACGCCTGAGAAGCTCGGGATGGGTGCCGCGTTCGACAATGCGACCACCGTCTATCACCAAAATCTGATCAGCGTCCATGACGGTGGATAGACGGTGGGCGATTACCAACGTTGTATGGTTGGCGGCAACTTCACGCAGCTGCGCCTGGATCGCCTTTTCGGTTTTCGAGTCGAGCGCTGAGGTTGCCTCGTCGAACACCAGAATACGTGGATTCTTTAGGATGGTACGCGCAATCGCGACGCGCTGTTTTTCGCCGCCGGATAGTTTGAGGCCACGTTCACCGACGATAGTCTCATACCCCTTGGGTAAGGATTCTATGAATTCATGAATATGTGCGTGCTTAGCAGCCTGAATCACCTGTTCACGGGTGGCATCGGGATGGCCGTAGGCGATGTTGTAGTAGATCGTATCGTTAAACAACACCGTGTCTTGGGGGACAATACCGATACTGGCGCGCAGGCTGGCTTGCGTAACGTCACGTATGTCTTGGTCATCGATTAAAATGCGGCCGTACCTGATATCGTAAAATCGGAACAATAGACGTGACAACGTAGATTTTCCGGCACCGCTATGACCGACCACGGCAATCTTCTGCTGGGCTGGGATCGTGAAATCGACGTCAAACAGAATTTGTCGGTCTGGGTCGTAACCAAACGCCACATGCTCGAAACGGATGTGACCTTGCTGAATCACAAGATCTTTGGCGTTGGGTCTATCCTCGACCTCGAGCCTCTTGCCTAGCAGTCCAAACATCTTCTCCATGTCGGCCAGCGCATGTCGGATCTCGCGGTACACGGTGCCCAAGAAACGCATTGGCATATAGAGTTGAATCAAGAAGGCATTGACCATAACAAGGTCCCCGAGGGTCATAGTGCCTTTGACTACAGCTTGGCTTGCCAGCACCATCAGCAACGTCACGCCGATGGCAATGATGGCACCTTGACCGGTATTGAGGGCGGCGAGTGATGTTTGCGTACGAATGGCGGCAGTTTCCCACGATCGTAGGTTATCGTCGTAGCGTCGCGCCTCGTAGTCCTCATTGTTGAAATACTTTACGGTTTCATAGTTCAACAAACTATCGATGGCGGTGGTATTGGCCTTAGAATCCATTTCATTCATAGCGCGCCGAAATTTCATGCGCCATTCAGTTACGAAGAATGTGAATGCGATGTAGATTCCAAGCGTTAGGAAGGTGATGATCGCGAACCATGCATCGAATTTGGCGAGCAAAATGCCGACCACAAGGCCAATTTCTAGCAACGTTGGTAGGATGCTGAAGACGGCAAAGTTCAATAAGAAGCGTATACCAGCGGTTCCGCGTTCGATATCGCGCGATACACCACCCGTTTGCCGGTCTAGGTGAAACCGCAAGGCCAGTTTGTGCAGCTGTTGAAATACTCGAAGCGCGACACGCCGGATCGAACGCTGGG
>JAOTYM010000180.1 GCA_029861845.1 Gammaproteobacteria bacterium
GTCGGTTCTCGGGCCGAATTAGTTTTTGCTTGCCGTGTGTGCGACTTCCGCGAATGTTTGGGCAAACATACCCGCTGCCAGCAGGGCGCTACCATAGGCGGCACCGCCGAAGCGTGCCTTCTTGATTTCTACCCCGATAATGCGCTGGCGGATGCGCTGCCAGGCGGGGTTTTGACTGCCAGCACCGGTGGTTAATACTTGGGTCAAGGTTGGCGCCCCTAGTTGTGTAAGCCTGTGATAGCCGTTGGCCTCTATGCGGGCTATGCCCTCGAGCATGCCCTGGAAGAACGTGATGCTGTCCGAAGGCAATGGTTCGAGTTTGGGTAGGCGTTTCGGGTCGTTAGTGGGAAAGCGCTCGCCGACTTGCGGTAATGGGTAGTAGTCGAGACCAGTAAGGTTTTCCGGGTCAAGGTGGGGTGTCATCTCGATCATTTGTGCGGTATCAAAGTATTGTAGCAACGCCTTGCCGCCGCTGTTCGACGCGCCACCCGCCAACCAATGATTGCCAAGACGGTGGCTGTAGACCCCATGTTGTGGCGCGAATATGGGCCGCTCTGAGACCATCTTTAATATCAAGGTAGATCCCAGTGACGTTACGCCTTGCCCCGCCGCGGTGCCACCGACCGACAGGAACTCCGCCACACCATCGGTCGTGCCAGCTACGATCTGGGTAGTCGTGGGTAGCCCTAGGGTTCGTGCGGATTCGGCACTGACGGTGCCGATGGCCTCGCCCGGTGTGTGCACGCGTGGGAGCAGGTCTGTATTGATTTCGAGCTCGGCAAGCCATTTCGGCCATTGAAGGTTTTCTACATCGAAGCCGAGTTTCAGGCAGTTGTGGTAGTCACTCTGACCCCACAGACCAGTCAGTCGACCGGCTACCCAGTCGGCCTGGTGTAGGGCGTGCCGAGCCGTCTTTGCCATGCTCTTGTGCTGTAGCCATTTGAGTTTGGCCAGGCTGCTGGTTGGCCCTTGGGCACCACAACAGCCGCTGGCGACATTGGCGATGGCTTGCGCCTCACTGACGGCACGGCTGTCGTTGTACATCAGGGCGGGGGTTACCGGATAGCCACGTTCGTCGCACAGCAGCAGTGTGCCCGAGGTGCCGGCGATGGCCAGTGCATGCACCCGCTCCGGGCCGATCTTGGCCAGCAGGGCGGTGATGCTCCCACCCAGGGCGTTCCACCATGAGCTCGGATCTTGGGTCACTTGTTGGCCATGCTTAAGCGGGGCCGGGAGCGGCGACTGTGTGCGCGCCAACATTTCGCCCCGATCATTGATTGCCACTGCCCGACAACCGGTGGTCCCCAAGTCGACACCGATGTAAACCACGTCCGCTCGGGCCGGCCTGGGCTTGGCCGGCGGCGCCTGGGCGTGTGGCGCGCCTAGGATTGCGGCCGACGCCGGGGTATCGTGCGTCTCGGCTGGCCGAGTGTCTGGTTTTGCCGCTGTTGTCACCGGCGCCACGGTCGGCGGTTCAATGTCGTTAGCGCTCACGTGGGGTCGCGAAGATTCTTGCCAGCCGGGGAGGTAGTCGGGTGGTGGTGGTGGCGGTGCCCAGCCGGGCCTCCGATGTTCAGCCATCACGGTCGTGGTGATGCCGCCCCTGACGTAGAACCTGGCGCGCAAGCGCATGTAGCGGGGCTTGGTAGCTGCCACCAGATCGTTCAATATGGCGTTGGTCACATCCTCGTGAAAGGCGCCTTCGTCGCGATAGGACCAAATATATTGCTTTAGTGATTTGAGCTCGACACAGTTTTTGTCGGGCACGTACTGCAAGTGGAGCGTGGCAAAATCAGGTTGTCCGGTTTTGGGGCAGAGACAGGTAAATTCCGGAATTTCGAGCGCGATTATATAATCACGCTTTGGGTGCGGATTCACAAATGTCTCTAGCGCTCTGCCGGGCTTGTTAGTCATTTGGTATTCCGTGTGATAGTTTGAATTGTAGCGTAATCGCCGCCAGATAAAGCGCAGATTGAGAATCTTGAATGTACCTTAAGAAGATAAAGCTTGCTGGATTCAAATCCTTCGTTGATCCAATAACCATTCCCATTACGGGAAACTTGATCGGTATCGTTGGACCAAATGGCTGCGGCAAATCCAACATCATCGATGCCATCCGCTGGGTCATGGGAGAGAGTTCGGCCAAGCTTTTGCGCGGAGACTCGATGGCGGATGTCATATTCAACGGCTCGACGGTGCGAAAGCCGGTTGGCCGCGCTTCTGTAGAGCTCCAGTTTGATAACAGTGATGGTAGCGTGTCGGGGCAGTACGCGGGCTTTGGCGAGATCTCCATTCGCCGCGAAACCTCTCGCGACGGCGGCTCTGATTATTTTCTCAATAAGACGCGATGTCGGCGTAAAGATATTACTGACCTTTTTTTGGGCACTGGCCTCGGCCCCCGGGCTTATTCGATTATCGAGCAAGATATGGTCTCACGTATTGTTGAGGCCAAGCCCGACGAACTGCGCGCCTTCTTTGAGGAAGCAGCCGGTATATCGAAATACAAGGAACGCCGGCGTGAGACCGAAAGCCGAATCCAGCACACGCGCGACAATCTTTCCCGTGTAGAAGACATCCGTAATGAACTAGCGACGCAATTGCGCCGCTTGCGCCGACAATCCAATGCGGCTAACAGGTATAGAGACGCGAAGCAGGAAGAACGTCTTGCGCGCGCGCAGTGGCTTGCCTTGCGTTGGCGGGCGCTCGACGCACAAGTACAAGAGGCGGACCGACGTATCGCATCGCAGGAAAATGCTTTGGAAAGCGCGATCGCCGATCAGCGCGGAATCGAGGCCAAGATCGAAAAGTTTCGAACGGAGCAGACCCAAGCTTCTGATGATTTCAACACGGTCCAGGGAGAGTTCTATTCGGTAGGAGCAGAGATTGCCAGTCGCGAGCAGGCTATACAACACCTACGCGATACGCACAACCAGCGCGCACGTGAACTCGAACAACTAAGTCAATCTTGGAATGAATCCAGTCAGCACTTGCGTTCGGATGGGGAAAAACTAAAGAAACTAAACGAAAGCTTGGAGCAAATTGCCCCTAAGTTAGAGAAATATCAGCAGCAAAAAACCAAGGCCGATGAAGTGTTACTGACGGCTGAGCGGGCCATGAGGGAATGGCAGGCGGACTGGGACACATTCGCCGAGGTGGCCGCCGAATCGGCGAAAGCGCGAGAGATTCAGCGAGCGCGTGGGCAACAACTCGAAGCACACATTACCCGTCTGCAAGAGCGGCAAGCCCGTTTAACCCAAGAAGCTGACGAACTGGATACGGCATTAAAGGGCGTCGATCTTGGTACGCTGCAACGGAAGGCGGATGAGTGGGCCCATACGTTTGAGAGCCTGGAGAATCGCTTGGCGGCGACTGAGACGAGAATGAAGGAAGTGCAGACGCATGACGCCGAGCTGGCGGCGCAGCTTGAGGACCTGCGGGGTGCGCAACACAAGTGTGAGGCGCGACTGGCTTCGCTGAGGGAACTACAGGCTGCCGCCGAGGGCAAACATGACACTACCCTGAATGAATGGCTTTCAGAACAGTGTCTAGAACAAGCTCCCCGCTTGGCGGGATCGCTCGCGGTGGAGCCCGGTTGGGAGCGTGCGGTGGAACGCGTATTGGGTGCCAAGCTTGCGGCGGTGTGCGTTGATGGGCTCGAAGACGTGATAGCTGAGCTGCAAGCTGATGTCCGCATGGGACTGTCGCTGATCGATCTTAGCGTCAAACCCAATGCGGCCTCCGGCCATGGTCGACCAACCCTACTCGAGAAGACCAAGGCAGATGCCGATCTAGCACCTTTGTTGGCTAGCACCTATATCAGCGAAACTTTGGACGAAGCGCTGAAGTTTCGCGCGTCCCTTGCGCTCCATGAGTCCATTATTACGCGGTCTGCGGTTTGGGTCGGCCCCAATTGGCTCAGCCTAGCCGGAGAAGAGGACGCGCGCGCGGGTATGCTTGCACGCGAACGTGAAATCGAGCAGTTAGTCGCAGAATCCAGCGCCCAGACGGCGAGACTCGACAAGCTGGCTAGCGAACGGTCGCAGTTACAACACGAATCCGAGGACCTTGACAGCGAGCGGATGCAGGACCGACAACGGTTCAATCAACATGTTCAAGAGCGTACTGCATTTCAACAAGAACATGCGCACGAGCAGGCGCGGGCTACACAGAATCAGGCGCGTGTTGAGCAACTTGCTCGTGAGCAAGAGGAGATTAGCAAAGAGTTAGAACGTGGTAGTGCCGATCTAGATGCGTCGAAGGCACTCTTGCGCGAGGCGGAAGGAGAAAGCGGTACGTATGACCAACGTCGTCATGAGTTACTACAGTCGCGCGACAGGCTGCGCACACAATTGGACGACGCACGCAAAATGGCAAGCGAGGCGCAAGATGCATTGCACGTCCTAGAAGTAGAGCAGCAAGGTATACGAGTTTCTTTGGATTCTACTCATCAAAGTGTTACGCGTCTGGAGGGTCAGCTCAGGCATCTGGCGGCGCGACGTGAAGAATTAGAACAAACGGTAGCTAGCAATGAAGATCCGGAAGCTGAGTCAAAAAAGGAGCTTGATGAGTTCTTGGGTAAGCGGCTGGCGGTAGAAGGTCAGCTGCAAGAGGCGCGCAAGACGGTAACCGATCTCGACGCTGTCTTACGCGAACAGGAACAGGCACGATCACAACAGGAACAACAAGTACAGGAGTTGCGACAGGTCCACGAGGAAGCACGCGTAAGTCGCCAAGAGTTATTGGCGCGACGTGACGGGTTAGGTGAGCAGGTGAGCGAAAGCGGTTTCGAGCTGGCTGAGACCTTGGAGAGTCTCCCCGAGGGGGCGACCGAAAACGCATGGCAGGCGCGAATCGACGAACTGCGCGCAAAAATAGAGCGACTTGGGCCTGTTAATCTGGCCGCAGCCGAGGAATACCAAGAACACTCGGAGCGTAAGCAATATCTTGATAAGCAATATAATGATCTGGTTGAGGCTTTGACGACGCTTGAAGACGCGATTCGAAAAATGGATCGTGAATCACGCGCGCGCTTCAAAGAAACATTCGAAAAAGTTAATGCCGGTTTCCAGTCGTTCTTTCCACGATTGTTCGGTGGTGGTAGTGCCAATCTAGAACTCACTGATACTGATCTTTTGAACACCGGCGTAACCGTAATGGCGCGACCACCAGGGAAACGTAACAGCACTATTCATTTGCTTTCTGGTGGAGAGAAGGCGTTAACCGCAGTGGCGCTACTATTTTCTCTGTTTGAACTGAATCCCGCACCGTTTTGCCTCTTGGATGAGGTAGACGCGCCGCTCGACGATACTAATGTTGAACGCTACTGTGAGACGGTAAAAACACTATCTGAGAAGACTCAACTTGTCTACGTTACCCACAACAAGATTAGTATGGAGACGGCTAAGGTGCTGGTCGGCGTTACGATGACTGAGCCAGGAGTATCACGCTTGGTTGCCGTTGATGTCGACGAGGCGCTTGAATTGGCCGCACGATAATGGATCTGCAGTATGCATTATTGCTCATAGGGATAGTCATCGTCGCCGCCATTGGTATCAGTGGCTACGATAAGTCTCGCTTAAACAGACGTCAATTCGAGCGACGTACTCTCGATAGTGAACCGATATCAGTGGATACACAGGGAACCGC
>JAOTYM010000181.1 GCA_029861845.1 Gammaproteobacteria bacterium
CTAGGTTACGCTCTTGCCAAGGCATTTGGACCCCTCCAAATCACCTCATTGTGTAACCTATGTCTCCGGTATATTGTGTAACCTATGTCTCAGGAAGGACACAACAAGGTCCATACCGGGCACATAGGTAACAGTTTATACCGGAGACATGGGTAACACTTTCGGTGCGAAGGGGTTGTCTATCGGTTCGACTCTTCAGACGATACGCTAGCCGCGCGAAGCCTTCGGCCAAACGTATGTTTGAGATCGTGAACTCCTTACCTGCGCGAGCCCAACGCAAACCCGCGCCCGTTGCCAAGCGGTATTGTTGATCTTGGCGATCGGTTTACGACGGTAGACGAACACGAACTAAGGGTGCATACCGCGTACCTCGTCGATGACCGATCGCGCGACCCGGTTTAACACGATGAGGCGTTCTTGTCTGTTCTTCACCAATGTTCCAGGAACGATGAACACACTCGCATCAAGCTCGGGTACCGGTACTTCCCGCGCAGCTGACAGACTTCTTGCTCGTCTCACAACGAGTGCGACAGCGCCTGGTGCGATTTCTACATCGGATGGGGGAATATTCGGCTCATGGGGCTGGATCCTGTCAAAGAGTGCCACGGAGCGACACCTGTTGTTGGGATTGCCTGGCCCGATGAGATTTAACGATCCCGCTCAAGCCGCCCTCAACTGCTGATTACAGCCCTGATAAAGCAGGTTTTGCCGGTCAAGAATTGGTCTTTTCGCGGCATGGTTCTTGCAAATCTCCCCTCTGTTGTTAACGGAATAGCCATGGTCGGCCGCGGTGTTTCACACCGGTCGCCAGCTGCTATGGAAGCCAAACCGATATTGGAGGTCACAATGAAACTATCGCGTCTTCGCAGGCTATGGTGCCTGCTCACCATTCTCACGATTCCCGCCCTTTGCCTCGGTGCAGTGCGCGATGCGCAACAAGCCGGATCCGCGCCCAATGAACTCGTGGTCCTGAACTGGTCCGAATATATCGATCCCGAGCTGGTTAAGGAGTTCGAGCAAAAGTTCAACGCCGAGGTCAGACAAGTCTATTACGAGAGCGACGACGCCCGTGACGGCATGCTGGCCGAGTCCGACGGCAAGGGCTATGATGTGGTGTTGGTCAGTGGTACCCAACTCGCGGTCTATCGCAAACAAGGATGGTTAGCACCCATCACGCCTTCGCAGGTGCCGAATCTGCGCCACATCGATGCTGATTGGCAGAATGCCTTTGCCGCCGCTCGGGGGTATGCTGTGCCCTACTTCTGGGGGACGTTGGGCATCGGTTATCGGACCGATCTCGTACCTGAAAAGATTGTCAGCTGGAAGCAGTTCTATCGGCCTTCGGAGCGGTTGCGCGGTAAGCTCGGCATGATCAAGTCTTCGCGCGACGTTATCGGCATGGCGCTCAAGGCGCTCGGCTACTCTGCCAATAGCAGCGACCCGAAGCAGCTGGCCGAGGCCGAACAGCTGCTCAGGGCGCAAAAGCCCTATGTCGGCGACTATACCTACATCGATCTCGACGAGAAGTCAGAGCTGGTCACGGGGAAGATCGTTGCGTCGATGATGTACAGCGGCGACGCCCTTATGGTGAAGGAGCATCATCCGGAGATTGTATACGTGCTCCCGGAAGAGGGGGGCAATCTTTGGGTAGATTACTGGACAGTGATGAATCGGTCGCAAAACCGAGAGCTGGCGATGGCCTTTATCAACTTTCTCAACCAACCGAAAATCGCCGCCCGTCTTGCCGAGTTTGTGTACTATGCGACACCGAACAAGGCGGCCGAGAAGCTTATGTCGGAGGAGTTTTTGCAGGATCCGACAATCTATCCCAACCGCAAGCAGCTCGAGAAATCGGAGTTCTACACCAAACTGCCCCCACGGGCCTCGAAAAAGCGTAACCGTATCTTCAACGATATCGTGCGCTAGCGCGGACGCCCCGTGAGACTGCAGGCCAAGCTGATTCTGGTAGTGGTGCCGCTGATTGCGGCATCACTGCTTGCGCTTGGCTGGATAGCGCACGCGCAATTGCGCGAGACGTCGACCCAGACGACCTTGCGCGAGATGACGTCGCTACTCGATCAGGTTTCCCGCAATGTGGAAGCCGTGATCGAAACGGCCGAGGCGAACGTCGAGCTATTCTCGCACTCCGTCCTTCTGCAAAAGTATATGTTGATCGACGACGAGTCGGTGCGTTACACCCTCATGCAGCCGAGACTGATGCAATTATTTGCCGGCTATCAAGAGGCCTATCCCGATTACGGCGAGATTCGCGTGCTGTTGCCGGATGGCTACGAAGATACCCGTGTGACTCGCGCATACCGGCCGAACGTCACCGAGGAGGAGGCGGACACGCCGTTGTTCAAGGCGCTGGAAGCGTTCGACGGCGAGATTTATACGAAATTTTTTCATAATCCGGACAATCAAAAGACATCGCTATTGGTGGCGAAGAAGCTGGACCTGAAAGATCCGGCCGTAACAATACGGGAGCGATCACTCTTTCGTGGTTACCTGGCGGTTACCGTCGATCTTGAGTTCATAGCCGAGCTCGTGGCGCAAAACCATATCGGCAAAACCGGTGAGATCTTCTTTGGCGATAACCAGGGCAACATCTTATTTGCTCACCACAACGAAATTAGCGGCGGGACGCTGGCGTCTGCGCTTGTCACGCAGTTGCGTCACGCGGCGGACACCAAGCTGCCGGTCACGATAACCCATCGCGGCGGCCAGAACCTGTTTCAAGCACGGCGACCGCACGCCGACCTGTTGCTGGTCGCACGCCTGCCCGAGGCCGAGCTGGTCGCGGCGAGCCGCGAGTTGGGGTATCTGGTAGCGGGGATTACGTTGGTCGCTATCTTGGTCACCACCGCGCTCCTTTTCGTCCTTCTTAGGAGACTGTTGATAGCCCCGATCCAGAACCTGAGGCAGGCCGCGCGAGAAATCGGTAGAGGCAACCTAGAAGTGGACGTCGACCTTGATCGACGCGACGAGCTCGGGGAATTGGCGACCTCGTTTCGCGAAATGAGCGGAAACCTGCAGCGCTCGAGCGATCAAATACGTCGCCTCGCCTACCGTGACAGCTTGACCGGGCTCGCCAATCGCCGCATGTTCACGGAATACTTGTCTCACGCATTGGCGCACGCGCAGCGGCACCGACAGATTCTCGCCCTGCTGTTCCTCGACCTCGATGACTTTAAGCGGGTAAACGATACGCTCGGACACCAAGTCGGTGACCAGGTACTGCAGGAGATTGCCGAGCGTCTTTCCAAGACACTGCGGACAACAGACTACCTGGCGCGCGGCGAATCGGACCTCGGGACCGATACCATCGCTCGGCTAGGCGGCGATGAGTTCATCGTTCTGCTACCCGACCTCAAAGACCCGCGTCACGCCGCCGTGGTAGCCGGTCGCGTGCTAAGGGCGTTGTCGGCGCCATTGCCTATCGTCAACCGCGAATTTCACATCAGCACGAGTATTGGTATTACAACCTATCCGGGCGACGGAGATGACGTAGACACCCTCGTCAAGAACGGCGACATCGCCATGTATCATGCCAAAGCGCAGGGCAAGAACGTTTACCAGTATTTCGACGAGTCGATGAACGTGGCTGCGGTGGAGCGGTTGAATATGGAAAATGCGCTGCGCAAAGCCATTAAGGGTGACGAGCTTGTCCTGTACTACCAGCCGCTGATCGGTGCCCGGACAGGAAAACTGGTCGGCGCCGAAGCTTTGATCCGTTGGCAGCACCCGGAAATGGGATTTCTCGCGCCAGGCCAGTTTATACCGGCCGCGGAGGAAACGGGCCTGATCGTGCCCATGGGTGAATGGGTGCTGGCCCACGCCTGCATGCAGAACAAGGCGTGGCAGGATGCCGGTTTCGAGCCCATCCCGGTTTCAGTAAATATTTCAAATCGCCAGTTCGCTGATAAACACTTGAGCCGTGTGGTGCGGGAGACGCTGGCGCACACGGGCTTGGACCCGAGCTACCTCGATATTGAACTGACAGAATCCAGCATCATGCACGCGGAAGAGCAAGCCACGAAGACGCTCAATGAGATCAAGGCATTAGGTGTGCAGATTTCGATGGATGACTTCGGTACAGGCTATTCGTCGTTAGGCGCATTACGTCGGCTGCCGATAGACACTCTGAAGATCGATCGCAGCTTTGTCGTGGATATTACTACGGATAAGGACGATGCGGCGATCATCTCGGCCGTCATCGCCATGGCCAAGGTTCTCAATCTTCGCACTACGGCGGAAGGCGTCGAGACTAAGGGCCAGTTCGAGTTTCTACGGGCACTGGAGTGTGACGTGATCCAGGGGTTTCTATTCAGCAAACCGGTGCCGGCCGACGAGCTAGTCAGGTTCTTTGACCAGGACCTTGCCATCACCGCTTAGTCACCATGGGGAGAAACTCGGCGAGCATCATTCAAGTTGTTTTAGATCAAATACTTACAAGTTAGCAGTCTCACTATCGAGTTATTAAGGTAAGTATTTAATTTTACAAACGCTGTGAAGGTCGCCCGTTACTAAAACATCACGACGTATCACAACAGTGCATCACGGATTCCGGCAAAAGTCCGGCACGCAATGTCAGGTTTCGGGCCAACTTATTTCTATCGCATGCAATTGTTTGACTGAATCCTATCAAGTTAATGAGTTTTTGACCTGGATCAGTGAAAAGCAAACCCGCCTCGTGTATAGGTCTAACTTCTACGCTCCAAAGGGTTACGATTTTCACAAGCCACTCGCGGGATGGCAAATGGTTGTGAAGACATTAGAAGATAGAATCCTTGCGCTGCTCCTGCTAATGCTGGTTGCGCCCACCATGGGGCTTATTGCTTTGGCTATTAAACTCGATAGCAACGGGCCAATACTATCTCGCCAGCGTCGCTACGGATTCAACCACAAACCTTTCTCGTTTTTCAGGTTTCGTACGATGTATCACCACCGCCCGCTTGCAGCGGGCGCACCCGAGGTGCGGCACAACGATTCCGGCGTGACCCGGGTCGGCAGGTTCCTGCGGCGAACGAGTCTGGATGAATTACCACAGCTCTTTAACGTACTCCAAGGGGTGATGTCGCTGGTCGGGTCACGCCCACAGCCGATCCCGCCGGGCGCCAGGTTCGATATGGACCTTGATGACACCCCGGATCAGGATCGGGCGACTCCCGAATCGTTCCCCGACGGTAGGCGCGTAGCCACCTTGCGCGGAGACATCGGGCGAAAGGCGGAAACATGATGCGATTACCTCCGCCGGGGTTCGTGCCCCTCGGCGCGAGGGAAGCGTTGCCGCTTATCACGAAGATGGAGGTGCGGTAACGATATTACGACGTCCTTGTAGTTCAGAATGTCGTACATACCCGGCCGCAGCGCGTCGAAGAAAGCCTTGAGGTCAGCAGCTCCCAATACAAAGTCGGCGACAGGCTTAAGGTGGAGCTAGGATGTCGCTGGTCGCTGACCAGTTCGCTTGATGTCGTCTTGCCGCTAAGACGATCCCAGTAGCACCACGGTAATTGTCTCTCTACGGGCTTCCGCCGATGCTCGCTTTCGCCGCACGCCGAAAGCTGTCGATGCCGCGCTGATGGTCCCTGTACTCGACGCGCCCCGTTACAATCTCCG
>JAOTYM010000182.1 GCA_029861845.1 Gammaproteobacteria bacterium
GCTTCACTGTCAAGGCAGAGCTACGGATGTTGCCGGCCTGGGCGATCTGCAGCGCCATCTGACTTTCCTTAATCACGCGTTCGAGTCCTTCATCAGCAAGCGCGATCGGCCCGCCGTTGCAGTGTCCGGCAATGTCCGGTTGCATTGTGAGCAAGTCGTCGGCAGTGATGGGTTGCGAGCCAGGAATAGATGCGCCACCGGTATGGCACATCACTTTGAAGCCATGTTTCTGCGCCGCTTTGACGATAGGGGTGACGTCAACCGGTTTGGCGAACGCGCCGAAGCCCACTTTGGCCAGCCATACACCTTCACTGGCGAGTGTCTGAAAGTGCTGTTCAGTTAGACCCGGCTCCATAATCACTGAGCCCGCGTATACCCGCATACCTCCGGGTCGATAGGTTTGGAAACTACGTTGTGCCGCCAGCGCGAGAGCGGCTACGCCCGCCGGATCTGATGGGCGCCCAGGTACGTGAATTTCGCTAGCAGAGATACAGCTAGTGATGCCGCCGTGCAAATAGCTTTCCAGAAAACCGACGGCTTTTTGCCGCGGTGTGTAATCGCCGAAGGTGATATGCACATGTGAATCGATCAGACCGGGGATGACCGTCATTCCTCCCACATCCACCACAAGGTCGGCGCCATCAATGTCTGTCGAATCCACTGAACCAACGGCGGCCAGTGAACCCTCGCTCATTAACAGACTGTCACCTTCGATGAAGGGCTGTCGCCACACACCGCTGACGAGCGTACCGATGTTAACAAGTGCGATTTTCATTGGCTATGCCCTTTAGTCAACTCTGAGTCGGGGACGAGATAGCGTACCTGCACGACCGCCTCTGCGTCATCCCCCACGCGGGAAGAAAGTGTAAAGTCCTTGATCTTGCGGCCATTCTTGGCCCGACACCAATCCTGGATCCAGTATAAAAAGCGTGTTTCAGACTGCCCCCCGTCGCGAAAACGACAACCCTTTCGCCAAACCTTTGCAAAGGAGGATAATCAGACCGTCGCTGTAATGCACTTTTAGACTGCCGCCGTAGATTCGATCGGACACAATTTACCACGACTGCATAACCCGCCATGGCAACAAGTCGTCACGCGAGTTCGTGGTTTTCGTGGTCGCGTATGCGCGTTTTGAATACACAAGACAAGCGCCCCTCGACAAAAGCATTAACTATGCATTCATATAATACTGCAAGAATAGCGATCGGTGCCTAATACGACACGCTGCGCTTCATTCAACAATGTTCGATAGGGTAAACACACAATCTGAATACGACTACATCATTATCGGCGCAGGCTCAGCCGGTTGCGTTCTCACCAACAGGTTGAGCGAAGATGGCAACAGTCAGGTGTTGATACTGGAGGCGGGACCGATGGATCGTAATCTGATGATCCATATTCCGGCGGGGGTCTACAGTGTCTACAGAGACCCCTCAATCAACTGGAATTACATGAGCGAACCGGAAACTGAGTGTGACAGGCGCAAAATCGACCTGCCCCGTGGCAAGGTGGTTGGTGGTTCGTCATCCATCAATGCGATGGTGTACATGCGTGGTCACCCATTGGATTATGACGGGTGGGCGGATGAATTTGGCTTGAGCGAGTGGCGCTTTGACCGTTGTCTGTCCTACTTCAAGCAGTGTGAAAGTTCCGACCGGGGCGCCAGCGATTGGCGCGGGGACAGTGGTCCGCTGAGTGTGACAAAAGGAGTGATGGAAAATCCATTGTTTGACGCCTTGTGGGAGGCGGGTGCGCAGTCTGGGCAAGACCAGTCTGATGACCTGAATGCCTATAAGCCTGAAGGCATCGCGCGCCTAGACAGGACTGCCAAAAACGGTCGTCGCTGTTCGGCCGCGACCGCGCATTTGAAGCCGGCGCTCACCCGCAACATTTTGCGCCTGGAAACTGGGGCGATGGTACACCGTGTGCTGATCGAGAATCATCGGGCAGCGGGTGTTGAATACCATCGCAATGGTACAACCCGCGTTGCACGGGCTAACAAGGAGGTCATACTCTCTGCCGGCGCGATCAACTCGCCACAGCTCCTGATGTTATCCGGCATTGGGCCTACGCATCACCTTCGGGATAAAGGCATTAAAGCGATTCATGATTTACCGGGGGTGGGGCAAAACCTCCAGGATCATCTATCGGTGAACTATGTGCAAGCATGCACAAAACCGGTAACACTACATCAGCTTAACCGCCCATTGACTAAGTTAGCCATCGGCACTCGATGGATGATTAATCGAAGTGGGATCGGAGCTTCAAACATTTGGGAAATGGGCGGGTTGGTATTTGGTAACCAGCATGTTGAATTCCCTAATTTGCAATATCACTTCGCCCCGGTTTACGCACATTTCCAAAGGTCAAAGATATATCTTTCCCAAGCCTGGACCTTGCAGGTGGATCAGCTCCGGCCTAAAAGTCGTGGTGAAGTCAAACTTCGCAGCGCCAATCCGACAGACAGGCCGGCAAGCCACTTCAACTACCTGTCGGATCCGACGGATTTGAAAGAACTGGTAGAGGGCCTTAAATGCATGGACGAGCTGCTCTCTCAGCGTGCCTTTGATGAATTTCGTGGCAGGCGCATACATCCTGGGCCAGAGGTCAAAACCGATCTGGAGATCGCCAAATGGGTGCGGGCAACAACGACCACGGACTATCATCCCTGCGGCACCTGTCGCATGGGTAACGATGAGGCTGCCGTAGTGGACGAGCAGATGCGAGTGCGTGGCCTCGAGGATCTGCGCGTCGTTGACGCATCGGTGATGCCAAATATTGTTAGTGGAAACCTGAATGCACCCACCCAGATGATTGCCGAACGCGCGGCAGATTTTATTCGTGGTCGACAACAGCTTGCGCCATTCCGACCACGCTATCATTTCGAACAATAGCCCAGACATTTTGCCAAGGAGCCCGAAATTATGGCTCTGAGGGGCAGTGTCAACCGCGTCTGTGTCGGATGACACAGACGCGGTGTCGACATCTCGATGCAGAGTACTGCCGACCGATGTCGACCCAGTCACCAACCTTAGTAGGAAACTGGCGAGTTATCGCTGATTGCCTTGTCTTGCACTCGCACGAGGCTTTTTCAGCAGGCTGCTTAGTTGTGACACCCAGGCGGCGCGAGATCCAGAGCCGGGTTTCGCTCGAAGAACCCGAGCGGTTTCAGCATGAAGCCCGTGTACTCGACCGGCATCACTGGGAAATCTTCGGGTCTCGGGAGATGCAATACCCCGATGGTGTGCCAGAGCACGATATCGGTGTCCACCAACGGACGGTTTGCTTGGACCCATTCGGGGATACCCGGTCCGTACTCGTTTTGATTGGGGTAGTTGCCCGGAGCGTGGAGTTGGTCGGGGTCATATGCCGTCACCCAAAGATCGTGCTCAACAAACCCCGCCCGGCGCATGAACGGGGAGCCCGGTTGATGCATGGGCTTCACGTTCAATCCCGGAACGAGCTTGTAGCCGGGATGCCAACCCAGCTTGTTCTTCTTAGAACGATTGATCACCTTCCAGAAGCGGCCGTTCTCCGGTTTGATATCGCGTCCTGACTGGTTCTCCGATTCGACGATGGCTTCTTTAGGCCGGTGCGCATTACCGTGCGGGTTTAAAGGTCCGGTTGGAACACGTTCGGCTTCGACCTCGACCACTGTGTTCTCATCCCCGTCCACGCTCATGTCCAGGCGAATATTGAAGTAGTGCTCGTGCACCATGCCGTTCAGGTTGGGTGCGATCAACGCACCATAGGGCGTTTCTTCACCCGACACAATCGCCCGGGTATACAGCATCCCGGTCAACTTGGCTTCGAACTGGATGGTGCCATCCAGATACAGGTACCAGAAGATCCCGTAGTCGTAGTTACCGATGGTAAAGAACGAGGAAACGACGAGGCGGCGCGATCGACGAACCTCGGTCCTTTTTGTGTGCGCATCGGTATGTTTCCACAATACCCCGTAGTCTTCCTCGTGCATACAAATGGCATTCGGTAGGTACTTTACGTTGCCGTTTGCATCGGTCATGTTGACGTCGAAGTAATAGATCTCGCCCACACAATCGCACCCGAGCTTCAGCGAGTTAACCGCTGCACCGAACACACCCTCCCCAAGGTCAAACGAGTGGTTCATAAAGTGGTCACCCGCGGTGTCACCGTAGGGCACCACCAGTTCACTCAAAGACGCACGATAAACGACCGGTCGGTCTTTCTCGCCATCCTTGAATGACATAGTGTGCAAGACCAGGCCTTCACGAGGCGTAAACCCAACCCGGAAGCGCCAGTTCTGCCACGTGACCGCATGGCCGTCGACTGCGAAATCGGGACCGTCTCGCTGAGTGATCTCGAGGGCAGCCAGGGGCTCGCGAACGTGTTTGAGCCGTTCGACCTGATAGTCCCCCCGATCCGGAGGCATCGGAACTACCCCATTGTCCTCGATCCGCAAGACCTTCATTGCGTTCAGATCAACGACCGGCACCAAGCCTTCGATCGGTCGCACGTAGGCGTTGTCACCCGGGTTCTCCACATAAAAGCAATGCGCACGAATCAAGCGCATATGTTGCTCTTCAGGAGCAGCAAAATTAGCCATCGCGAAACTTTCAACCGATACCTGCTCAGTGCTCTCGATGCCGCGCCGTTTGAGGCCCTCGAGGAAATCGGGATGCTGCTTGACCAGCTTGGACATCTCTTCGCACTCTTCGGCCATGATGCAGGCTTGCACCCCGGGGACGTGAGTCCAGGATTTGAGGCTCGCGGCGTCAAGTGAGACCCGGGCCTCAAACAGCTTGCCCGCATTGCGATCCAGCACCACCGCAAAAGCCTCGCGCTCGATGGCATCGCCGGGTCTGAAGTTTCGAACGACCTGCTTAGTGGGCTCGTTGAGTCGCACCTGCTCGAACAGCGCCCGCTCATCAAGGTTTGCCTCTCGGCGGATCACCTCCACCGCCACGCCCAGTTCCTCAGGAGTCAATGGATCCAAAGGATGTGGTTGAAAGTCGGTCTGAGGAACTGTTCTCACTTGTGCCATGGCGATTACCGATTGTCTATGTCGATCCGCGAACAAGTATACGGCCCCAACGCGCGTAGCAAAATGCGCGTGCATTCCGGACGGGTTACCCGGAAAAAGGGGGTTTATACCTTATAATATACCGTCTGAAGTTGCCGGTAGCAGCGGCGCTCGTTCATTCGTCAACCCAGAACTTCATCGCCAGTTCGCGCCGTCGGTTCCACAGCTCATTTTTCTCGGCAAAGGCCTCCAGACCTTTACCAGGCTCCGCATCAGGTATGCGGGGTGTGCTCGGATCCCAATTCACCGCAGAGGTGATGACCTCATTCATCGCCTCAAATGCCAACGCCGTCTGCATGTCGGCATCGGCGTTCTTATTGATTACAAACTTCAGCTGACGCATGGTTTGCTGATTCTTGGACAACAAGACTTCAATCAGCTTTTCCACTTCATCCTCTAACTGCTGGTCGGGCACAGCACGATTGTACAAACCCCACTCCACCGCAGTGCTAGCCGAGCGCAGCGCACCGATCATGTTAACTTCCTTCGTGCGCCGCCGGCCGATGAGCCGGATCATACGCGTTGTGCCACCCCACCCCGGAGTCATCGCATTGTC
>JAOTYM010000183.1 GCA_029861845.1 Gammaproteobacteria bacterium
AGAGAATTATTAGTAGGAGCGTAATCATGTTTCAAATCCCGACACTAAAGCTTTACCCGATGTTGGTTCATCTCTTTGAAAGGCGCTTGATGCACCTGACCGCCATCGTCTTGGTGGTTTCGCTGGCGGTCGCCGCCGGCCCGGTCAGCGCCAAGGGCCCCCGAGCGAGCCTGCTTTCCTCAACGAGTTGCGCGCTTCACCTCGATACCGCTGAATTGGTGGTGACGACCACGCTCACAAACAAGAGCAGCGGAACTGCCATCCCGGAGCTGAGGGTGGGGTCCAACATTCAGGGCACCTTCAAGAAGCAGGGTGTGCGCGGCAATGCTTCCTTCCCTTTGAATGGTACGGTGTTCATCGACGATCTCCCAGCGGACGTCAACCCGCAGCTGGTGGTCAGTGCCACTTTCGATCTCTGTGACGCCCTGAACAATGTGGCCAATGCGAGAGAACTCAATGGCACGGCGACCATGTTTTATGGGATCTCAGGCGGTGGCGGCGAGACGCGTTCCGTGATGAATCGCTGCATGGATGACCCGGACACCTTGGACGTCAATGAGGGTGGCATCAAGGTGGACGACGCCACGTTCCAGGAAATCGCATACGCCTGCTAAGTGTTACAGAAATAGGTGAGGCAACCGCGGGACTGGCCCGCCCGGCATCGACCGACCTGTAGGTCACTTGGCACATGGGGCACCGCTCCTCCCGGAGCGGCGCCTTTGTTTTGGTGCTAGGGTAGGGCACGGCGCTGCACCGCCGGCTGGGCGTGCCCTTGCCCCGCGGCCAATCATTCCTCGCTTGTCTAAAATGTGCTTTAGGCACTTGACGCGTATAGCTTTTTGTGGGATTGTTTTCCCATCTCATGGTTGAACCACGTCCAATACAGACTGCCTTACCGGCCCAGGCCCATCGGCGGATCCTTGCTGCGGCGCTGCACAAGCTGCTGCGCCCACTGGTGCGTGTTTTGCTTCGCGGCGGGATTCCCTACGGCCTATTTGCGGATATCGCCAAGCAGGTCTACATAGACATTGCCGACGAGGAGTTCAAGATTCCGGGGCGCAAGCAAACGGTCTCGCGGGTGTCGATAATTACGGGGCTCTCACGTAAAGAGATCTCGCGCGTCAAAGAGCTGGCTGACGCAGACGCGGCCGAGGTCGCGGATCGCTATAACCGTGCGGCCAGGGTCATCAGTGGCTGGGTCCGCGATAATCGCTTTCGCGATGACCAAGGCGAGCCGGTAGCGCTTGACCTGGAAGGGCAAGGCGCCACCTTTACCCAATTGGTTAAGGACTTCAGCGGCGACGTGCCGCCGCGGGCGATTTTAGATGAGCTGATCAACGTGGGCGCGGTCGAGTCCCAGGACGACGGGCGCATCCGCCTGGTGAGCCGGGCCTACGTTCCACGCGATAGCAAGGCAGACAAGCTCGGCATTCTTGGCACGGACGTGGCGCAGCTTATCGCCACCATCGATCACAACGTACACCAGACCGAGGCCGAGCCGCGTTTCCAACGCAAGGTGTCTTACGACAACCTTCCAGAGGAGGCGCTAGAAGAGCTGCGCCAAATGAGCGGCGCGGCGGCCCAAGCCTTGCTGGAAAAGATCGATCGTTGGCTCCAGACCCATGATCGCGATAGCAATCCAAACGTTCGCGGTACCGGTCGCAAGCGATCAGGTCTCGGTATTTATTACTTCGAAGAGGATTACAAAGAAGGCGAATAGTCGTGAATTGCCCGTTCGTTCGCAAACTGGTGTTTGTGGTCGCCGTATCGGTCATAACCGCTTCTTGCAGTATTGGCGACAGCGATTCCGTCGCTAGCGGCGGCATCGGCGGTACCGGTATCAGTGTCGGTACGATCACCGATTTCGGGAGTATCTTCGTCAATGACGTAGAGTTTGAGACCACGGGCGCGACGATCATACTCAACGGCAGTCCTGCGACTGAGAACGACCTCGAACGCGGGATGGTGGCCGCTGTGCTCGGTGATATCAGTGGTGACACGGGTAGTGCGGCGAGTGTTATGGTCGAAGACGTGTTGAAGGGACCCGTAGAAAACGTCGTCACCGATGGCGCAAACGTAATCGCTCTGATCACGCTAGATCAGACCGTTCAAATAAACGAACTGACAAACTTTGACAACAATGTCGTTCCAGTGGCAGGCGACTTGCTGGAAGTTCACGGGCTGATAAAGGGGAATGGTGTCATTGAAGGCGCCTTTATTGCGGTCAGGACGGCGTTGGCGGAATTTAGGGTGAAAGGCTTTGTGGAAAATGTGACCGCCACCACCTTTAACATCGGCGCCCTGATGGTTGATTACACCAGTGCGGCGCTACCAGCTGGCGTCCCGAGCGAAGGTCAGCTGGTCGAGGTTAAGGGTGACAATATCCTCGGCCCCAGCGATGAGTTAATTGCCACCAGGGTAGAACCTGAGGTATTTGATGTTGGGAATGCTAACCACGTCGAGATTGAAGGCTTCATCACGGCTGTTACGCCTCCCGTCCCGCCCGCCACTGTGCCCAGTGAGTTCACGCTGACCAATCAGCTCGTGCAAACGAGTCTGTCTACGATCTTCGAAGCCGGAACCGCGGATGAGCTAGTGGTTGGCGTCAAGGTCGAGGTCGAAGGAGCTGGAAACCCGTTGCTGGCGGAAAAGGTCAAGTTCAAAGATCCGGTTATGCTCGAGGCCGATGTGGCCTCCAAGGCGGATCAGCCGCCGCTGCTCCTCACCTTAAAGGGATTGCCGGGCATTACCGTGAGAGTAAATGGGCTCACAGAAGTTAAGGGTAAAGCCACTAGTTTCATCGACATCGCTGTCGACGATCACGTGCGCATCCGCGGGCGTCGCACGGGGAACTTCGTGCTGGCCACCCGGCTTGACGAGCGCAGCGCCAATACGGATGTCGTGCTGCAAGGGCCCGTGGATGAACCGCCCGCGCCGCCACCGTCCGATCCCATCGTTAGCATTCTTGGAGTGGTGGTTGATACAAGTGGCCTGCCGGATAACGATCGTAATAATTTCTTCGCGACCGTAAATCCCGGTGGCCTGGTCAAGGCGCAAGGCACCCTGCACGGCAGCGCCGTTCCTCCGACCGTCATCTGGAACAAGATCGAGCGCGAGGACTAAAGTATTCGCTCGGTCAGCCAGCAGAGATAAGTGTTGCACGTATGCGCATCATGCCTCCCGGGGGGGTATGTGTATTGACACCTGATTGACGTTGCGCCGGGTCGACCTACTCGCTGCTGCCGCGCGATTGAACCTCGGCCCGGAGTCGCTCCAGCAGGCGCTTTCTTGTGCCCTTCAACGGTGGTGCGGCCTCTGCAAGCTGTTTTCGCAAGGCCTTCACCGCAGAGGCATAATCATCCTCCGCTGCCGCATCCCCATCACCCTCGCAGGGGTTAAGTGCGGTGGCTGCAGGGGGCCCCAACTGTGGGCACCAGTCGTGTACGCATACCGTCTTCCCACGCGGGAGCTCTTGTGTAACCTCTTGAAACTATTCTCATTTCCCGGCTTTACATTGGGATTTCTTTCCCATACCATAGGATACGTCCACAAGCCGGGAAGGGTTTCCGTCCGCGCATAACAATAAAGAAAGGGTGCGAGGTATCGCTGTTGTCTTGCACCGACCTTTTGCGTGGAGAGTGATGACCGCAATCGCGAAACCCAATCTGGGTCCGGCCCTGCCCGTTTTCTTCGGGCCGCGCCTAGTGCGCAAAGCAGTCAGCGCCTGGCCTTGGCAACACTTGCCGCCTTGGGCCTGTCCGGGCCGGCTCCGGCGGGGCGGTGGTCGAGCTGGAGCTGGCCAATGCCGACCCCAAGCGCAAGCTCGGCCTGATCCACCCCACCCGCTGCCCTCGTGTCCCTGTTTGCTATTTAAGGGCCTTTCGGCCAAGCGGCTTACTCGTTCGATCGAACGAGTAAGCCGCCGCCAACCTCAATCGTGTTGGTATCACCCGGGCCAAGTGAGAGGTAACCTGTGACGCCCACCTTCAACCGTAAGGCTGATCGACCAATGCAAGGGGTTTCGCAGAAACATGGTAGCAAGCCGTTCGACCTGCTGCGTTCCTTTGCGCTGTTGAGCCTGGTTTCCATCGTATTGATCGGTGTCGTCTCCGGGGTTGTGCTGGTGCGTTTCTTGGTCAACCAGATGCTCGAAAGGGATGCGCTCGTTACCATGGGGCTGGTTCAGAGCATCGCCGAAGCGGAGGAACCGCGACTCTTTGCCATCGACAGTACGCTGTTTGAAAATAAGGAGGGCCTGGGCGAGTTTCTTGTGCACATCGCCCGCATTCCTGATGTCGTGCGTGCCAATCTGTACACATCCAACCGCGTCCTCGTCTGGTCCACGGAGCAGAGACTGATCGGCAAACAGTTTGACATTAACCCCGAGTTACAGCGCGCGCTGGCGGGGGAGCTGGTATTCAGGCTCGCGAAACGGCGCGACAAAGCCGAACATGAATTCTTCGCCGACGACGTCACCGTTTTCGTCGAGAGCTACGTTCCCATCTGGGATGCGGATCGGCGTGAGATCATCGGCGCGGCCGAACTGTACAAGGTCCCGCCCATGCTGTTCAGTGCCATTACACATACCAAACGACTGGTCTGGGGCGGCGGCATTTTCGGTGGACTGTTTCTCTACGTGATGCTGTTTTGGATCGTGCGTCGTGGCAACGACCTCATCCGCCGGCAAGAGCGGCGGCTTAGAGAGGAAATCAGTGAAAACAAACGCGATAAAGAGATGCTGAGGAAGTCAGAGAGCAAACTCCGGGCTTTGTCCTCACAGCTCTTAGTGGCGCAGGAACAAGAACGGCAAAGGATTGCATCGGAGCTGCATGACGGGATCGGCCAGAGTCTCAGCGCGATCAAATTCATGATCGAAAATAGTCTCAATGCATGTCGTGCCGTGTGTGGGACCGAGACAGCAGAGGCCAATCTCGAAATGCTGGGCGCAATTGCAAAAAAGACCAAGGATGCTATCGAGGAAACGCGGCGGGTTGCCATGGAACTAAGACCACCTATGTTGGATGATCTTGGCATCGTGGCCACCCTCGATTGGTTCTGTCGGGAGTTCCAGACCATTTACCCGCATATAACAATCGCCAAGCGGGTCGAGTTACAGGAAAACAATATTCAGGGTGAGTTGAAGGTCGCGATCTACCGGATCGTCCAGGAGGGGCTGAATAATGTCGCCAAGCATACAAAGGCGGACCGTGTCCATCTTGATTTGGCAGCTGTCAGGGGACAGATCGCGCTGTGCATTAGAGATAACGGCCAAGGTTTTGATCTTTTGGCGTCTGGCGGCAGCGGTGGCGAGAATGGTCACAGGGGATTGGGGTTACAGAGCATGCGGGAGCGTACCGAGTTGTCAGGGGGTACGTTTAAGATCGAGTCGAGCCGCGGTGCTGGAACCGTTATCCACGCCTGGTGGCCGCAGCCGGATACGAAGCTAGTGTGAAATCGTGGAAACGGTTGAAATTGGGGCCGGGTCTAGCAATAACACATTTGCCTTGTCATACATCCCCTACATGTCTAGCGCGGTTAGGGGCGCTTCGCATTAGACATTAATCCGACAACAGAGATCGAGGCGGCCGGTGACTGGCGTGTGGATC
>JAOTYM010000184.1 GCA_029861845.1 Gammaproteobacteria bacterium
GACGATACTGTCCATGCCCGTTCCCACCAACGGTTTCTCGGTGCGCAAAGTGGGGACCGCCTGACGCTGCATGTTTGAACCCATAAGGGCCCGGTTCGCATCATCGTGCTCAAGAAACGGAATTAACGAGGCTGCCACCGATACGATCTGCGATGGCGCAACGTCGATATAGTTAACTTGATCTACCGTGGACAACGAGAACTCATTCTTGTGCCGGCACGATACAAGTTCATCTACCAAATTAGACTTGGCATCCATACCCGCGTTGGCCTGGGCGATGGTGTAGTCACCTTCCTCGATAGCGGATAGATACTGGATCTCATCAGTGGCTCGAGATTTCACAACCTTGCGGTAGGGTGTCTCGAGAAAACCGTACTCGTTGGTCCGTGCGTAAACCGCCAATGAGTTAATCAAACCGATATTCGGTCCTTCCGGCGTCTCGATTGGGCAT
Organism: Gammaproteobacteria bacterium; assembly: GCA_029861845.1. Classification (GTDB taxonomy): domain Bacteria; phylum Pseudomonadota; class Gammaproteobacteria; order Acidiferrobacterales; family SPGG2; genus SPGG2. The sequence continues at coordinate 452 of JAOTYM010000184.1, forward strand.
ACGCGCCCGTAATGGGTTGGGTGCACGTCGCGCACTTCGAATCCCGCCCGTTCGCGGGTAAGCCCACCCGGACCCAGAGCCGATACCCGGCGTTTGTGTGTAACCTCGGATAGCGGGTTGGTTTGATCCATGAACTGCGACAACTGGCTAGAGCCGAAGAATTCCTTGATTACGGCCGAGACTGGCTTGGCATTTATCAACTCTTGTGGCATCAGCCCGGCACTGTCGGCTAGATTCAACCGTTCCTTAACCGCACGTTCGACACGGACCAGCCCAACGCGAAACTGGTTTTCCACCAACTCACCGACAGAACGCACACGCCGATTGCCGAGGTGGTCGATATCGTCGATGACGCCCTCACCATTCTTGAGGCCGATCAACACCTTCATGACATCGACGATGTCTTCCTTACTTAGGATCGCCGGTCCTTCGTCCGTGTCACGCCCGAGACGCCGATTGAACTTCATGCGCCCCACGGCGGAGAGATCATAGCGGTCCGGACTGAAGAATAAGTTATTGAACAGAGTTTGCGCCGCATCCTTGGTCGGCGGCTCGCCTGGGCGCATCATACGGTAAACTTCGATCTGCGCCTCCAGTGGATCATGGGCCGGATCCAGACGTAGGGTCTCAGAAATAAAAGGCCCGCGATTCAAATCATTGGTATAGATCGTTTTGACCTCGGCGATGCCCACTTCCACAAACTTTGCTAGCAGTTCCTCAGTGACTACGTCATTGGATTGGGCAAGCAGCTCACCGGTCGCCTGATCTACCACGTCCTCGGCCAGCGCGCGGCCGATCAAAGCGGTCGAACCTACTACTAACTGCTTCATTCGCGTGCGCTCAAGCTCGCGCACATGGCGCGCCGAAATTCGTCGATCGGCTTCGACAATGACCTCACCCTTGGGTGTCTTAATATCAACGTCAAGCTGCATGCCGCGTAAACGAGAAGCTATCAGATCAAGCTTGATTTCGTTCTTAGTGAGCCGAAAGGTATCCGTCTCGAAAAAGGTCGTCAGAATCTCCTGGGTTGTCATTCCCAATGCGCGCAGGACTATCGTCGCCGGGAGCTTGCGACGACGATCTATACGCACATACAGGAGATCCTTGGGGTCGAACTCCAGATCGAGCCACGAGCCACGATACGGTATAACGCGCGCGGAAAACAGCAGTTTGCCCGATGAATGAGTCTTACCATAATCGTGCTCAAAAAATACGCCCGGCGAACGGTGCAACTGGGAAACGATGACCCGCTCCGTGCCGTTAATCACAAACGTGCCATTATCCGTCATCAACGGGATTTCCCCGAGATACACTTCTTGCTCCTTGATATCGCGTACGGTTTTGGTGCCGGTAGCCTCATCCTTCTCAAAGACGACCAAGCGCACCAATACGCGCAACGGCGCTGCGTAGATCAAGCCCCGCTGTTGACACTCCTTGACATCGAACGGCGGCTCGCCCAAGCGATAACTAACGAACTCGAGAGCGGCATTGCCAACATAACCTTCGATGGGAAACACGCTCTTAAACGCAGCCTGCAAACCTTGGTCGATACGCTGTTCGGCTGGTACCTCCGCCTGCAAGAATTTGTTGTAGGACCGCTTTTGGATCTCTAGAAGGTAGGGAACCCGCAATATCGTTGGGCGCTTGCCGAACTTCTTGCGGATACGTTTCTTTTCAGTAAACGTGTATGTCATAATCGCTTTGAGTCCTCACCGCAGCCATGTTTAGGCATCATCACCGGCGCGGCGGCCGGGTATAACCCCAAAAGTAAGCGCGCAGCGCGACACCTAGGCCGATAGCTCACGGCCACCGCCTTGAGTTGCTCGCCATCTATGCGCAACGCGCTGTGCACCAATCGATCGAAATGTTCGTCGCCCAACAGTCGCCCTACTTAAGCTCGACTGTGGCGCCAGCTTCTTCCAATTGCTTCTTGATATCTTCTGCCTCTTCCTTATTGACAGCCTCTTTAACCGTCGCTGGCGCCGATTCGACCAGGTCCTTGGCCTCCTTAAGGCCCAGGTTGGTCGCCGCCCGTACCACCTTAATCACGGACACCTTGTTGCTTCCGATGCTACCCAGGACGACATCAAACTCCGTTTGCTCGGCGACAGCTTCGGCCGCCTCACCACCGGGAGCCGGGGCCACCATCGCTACCGCCGGAGCGGCAGCAGACACACCAAATTTGTCCTCCATATCCTTGATCAGTTCCGATAATTCAAGAACCGACATAGAAGAAATGGACTCAAGAATTTGTTCTCTCGTTGCTGACATGACTTACTCTCCTCGAAATAAGAACCTAGTGCCAAGTTGGAAGTTGCAAGTTACAAGTTACAAGTACAAATAAGACAACCTTATCTCCGCGCATGCGGTTCCTTTCTACCTGTCACTCGCTACTCGCGGTTTCTTTACTGTCTCGCACAGCCGCAAGCGTGCGAACAAACTTACTTGGCACTTCGTTCAGAATTCTAACGAATGACTGTATAGGCGCCTGCATTGTGCCCAGTAATTGCGCCAATAATTGCTCACGACCTGGCAGCTTCGCGAGCGTGTCCAGCTCAGCCGTGGACATCAGCTTCCCGTCCATAGCGGCTGCTTTGACCTGAAGCAGCTTGTTGGCCTTGGCGAACTTGCTTAAGACCTTCGCAACTACAACCGGATCTTCACCGGCGGCCAACGCCACCGGTCCGACAAACTTCTCCTTCAGGCACTCGAACCGGGAGCCCTCTACCGCGCGTCGCGCCAGGTTATTCTTGATTACCCGAAGATAGACCTGCGATTCACGTGCCTGTCGGCGCAGATCTGTCATCTGCGCGACGGACAACCCACGGTACTCGGCAAGTGCCGCCGCCTGTGCCCCGGCTAGAACGTTAGACACGCTCTCCACCAGCGCCTTTTTTTGCTCAAGACTCAAGCTCATAAGATCTCCCCACCGTTAGAACGAGTGGCTATCTAGTCGCACCCCTAACCCCATGGTCGTGGATAGAGTCACCTTCTTTATATAGGTACCCTTGGCGTTCGAAGGCTTGGCCTTATGCAAGGCCTCCATAAGCGCGGTTAGGTTCTCCTTAAGGGCATCGACCTCAAACGAGGCCTTGCCGATGGAGCAATGGATGATGCCGGCCTTGTCATTACGATATTGCACCTGCCCTGCCTTGGCGTTTTCCACCGCCTTGGCCACTTTCGGCGTGACCGTACCTACTTTAGGGTTCGGCATGAGCCCGCGCGGTCCTAGGATTTGACCCAACTTGCCGACGATCTTCATTGCATCCGGCGTAGCGATAGCAATGTCGAAATCGAGCTTGCCGGCCTTGACGTCATCTGCGAGGTCTTCAAATCCAACAATATCGGCGCCTGCTTGCTTTGCCTCCTCCGCTTGTTCGCCCTCGGCGAACACCGCGATGCGTACCTTTTTGCCCGTGCCACGCGGCATCACCGTCGTGCCGCGCACGTTTTGGTCAGACTTGCGGGCATCAATACCCAAATTAACCGCCACGTCGACTGCTTCATCGAACTTGCAGCTGGCCGTCTGTTTTACCAGCTTTAGGGCCTCATCTATCTCAAAGGACTGGGTGCGCTCTCTGCCTTCCCGCAGACGTCTCAGTCGTTTGCCGGCCTTTGCCATTGGTTATACCCCCTCGGTTTCGATGCCCATGCTGCGGGCACTGCCAGCGATAATCCGTACTGCCTGATCGATGTCGTAGGCGTTCAGATCCACCATCTTCACCTTGGCAATCTCTTCCAGTTGCGCACGCGTGACCTTTCCTACTTTCTCGCTATGAGGTGTTCCGCTGCCCTTCTCCAGCCCAGCCGCCTTTTTCAGAAGATAAGACGCGGGAGGCGTCTTTCGAATAAAGGTAAAGCTCTTATCACTAAAGACTGTGATGACCACCGGAATCGGTAGGCCTGGTTCCATGCCCTGGGTATCGGCATTGAAGGCCTTACAGAACTCCATAATATTCAGTCCATGTTGGCCCAAGGCCGGACCTACCGGTGGGCTCGGATTCGCCTGACCGGCCGGGACCTGTAACTTAATGTATGCGTCTATCTTCTTTGCCATTTTCTGGTTATTAGTGGTTATCGTCAGTCGTGAGTCATAAAAACTTTCTTACGGTTACGGTTTACGGATTACGGTTCTTAGCCCTTCTCTACTTGACTGAAATCCAGTTCGACCGGCGTTAGCCGTCCGAAAATCGAAACATTGACACGCAGTTTGTTCTTCTCGTAGTTGACGTCTTCCACCGTACCGTTGAAATCCTGAAACGGGCCATCGATAACGCGAACCTGCTCGCCCGCGGCAAAAGAGAATTTGGGACGGGGTTTTTCTACACCCTCTTTAACTTGCTGCAGAATCCCGTCAGCCTCTTTATCCGAGATCGGGGTCGGTTTCAGTCCAGAACCACCGATAAAGCCACTGACCTTGGGCACACTCTTAACCAGGTGCCAAGTATCGTCGTCCATTTCCATCTTGACCAATACATAGCCCGGGAAGAATTTGCGCTCACTGGTCCGCTTCTGGCCCCGCTTCATCTCAATGATTTCTTCGGTCGGCACCAAGATCTCGTCAAACTTATCCTCCACCCCGGCATTCTTAATATGCTCTCGCAGCGACCGTGCTACGTGCTTTTCGAAACCCGAGAACGTATGTACCACGTACCAACGCATAGCCATCATGAGGGGTCCTGCCGAACCAACAAAGTGACCGCCTTCTGCAGTCCCAGATCAACAACCCATAGAAACAGCGCTACCACGATAACCAGCGCAACAACCACAAGCGTCACTTGTGTAGTTTCTTTTCGGCTCGGCCACACGACTTGGCGTAGTTCCCGCAGGGAGCCGCGCGCAAAATCCCTCGCGTTTCGACCTTGCTCGGTCTGAAGGGCCACCGCCGTCGCTAGTCCCGCGCCAACCAATACACCGAGCACCCGTATAAGCTGCGATTGTTCACCGAAATAATAAAAACCAGCTATGCCGATGAACATGATCAGCACCGCCACAAACAATTTCAGATGATCCAGATTCAAAGCAAACCCCGAGGCAACTCACTGGCAGGCCAGGAGGGAATCGAACCCCCAACCTTCGGTTTTGGAGACCGACGCTCTGCCAATTGAGCTACTGGCCTAGTTCCGTCAAGCGTGACCGG
>JAOTYM010000005.1 GCA_029861845.1 Gammaproteobacteria bacterium
GTCGAAATCCATGATCTTGATTTCGCTCGTGGTGAACGACCCATATTTAAAGGTCTGACCCTTGAGGTACGACGCGGGCAAGTAACCGCCATTTTGGGAGGCAGTGGAACCGGGAAGACCACGCTGTTGAATCTTATCGGCGGTCGCCTGCATCCCGATGCCGGCGACGTAATCGTCGAGGGCCGCTCAGTGCCAGCGTTGACAACGGCGGAGCTCTATGAGATCCGCAAAAGCATGGGTATGCTTTTTCAAAGTGGGGCTTTGCTGACAGACCTCAATGTGTTTGACAATGTCGCCTTCCCAGTTCGTGAGCACACACGACTGCCTGAATCCATCATCCGCAATCTCGTGTTACAGAAATTGGAATTGGTCGGGTTGCGGGGCGCACGTACGCTGTTGCCAGCACAATTATCAGGCGGTATGGCCCGTCGGGTCGCATTGGCACGGGCTATCGCACTCGATCCCTTGATGGTTATGTACGACGAGCCTTTCACAGGGCTCGATCCAATCTCCATGGGAGTGATCGTCAAGCTGATTCGTGAGTTGAACGATGCGCTAAGCATGACATCCATTGTCGTTACCCACGATGTGGCCGATGCATGCAGTATTGCTGACTATATCTACTTGATCGGTGACGGCAATATTTTTGCTCAGGGTACGCCTGAAGACATGCAGAAAACGGAATCTATCCAGGTGCGGCAATTCATGGATGGGTTACCCGATGGGCCTGTGCCATACCATTATCCTGCCGCCGACTATATCGATGACCTATTGCAAGGAAAGTCGATATGAACCCTGTCCGGCAACTAGGGCGTTGGGCGTTAGCGCGCATAGCACGGCTGGGTCGGGCCAGCCTGTTTCTCTATCAGGTCCTTATACGGGTTTGGCGATTGCTGCCCCGTCTGGGGCTGCTGATTCAACAGATCTACGCGGTTGGCGTGCTAACGCTGTTGATCATTCTCGTGTCCGGGCTGTTCGTCGGTATGGTCTTGGGTCTACAGGGCTACAATACATTAGTAGACTTCGGGGCCGAGTCTGTGTTGGGTTTGCTCGTGGCCAAGTCCTTGACTCGCGAGCTGGGGCCGGTCGTAGCAGCCCTGCTATTTGCTGGACGCGCCGGATCTGCGCTCACGGCCGAGATCGGGCTGATGAAGGCGACCGAACAACTTGCCGGTATAGAGATGATGGCAGTGGATCCGTTAACGCGTATTGTGGCCCCGCGTTTACTGGCAGGCATTATTGCCCTGCCGCTGTTGGCAGCTCTATTTACTGCTGTCGGTGTGCTCGGTGGACACCTTGTGGGCGTGGGGCTATTGGCCGTCGACGATGGCGTCTTTTGGTCACAGATGCAAAGCGGCATGGATTTCTATGACGATGTACTAAACGGCGTAATCAAGAGTGTGGTGTTCGGCTTGGTGGTATCTTGGATAGCGGTTTTTGAAGGTTACGACTGTGTAGCGACGTCCGAAGGGGTCAGCCGTGCCACCACTCGTACGGTAGTCAACGCTTCATTAGCTGTATTGGGGCTGGATTTTATTTTAACTTCTTTGATGTTTGGGGAAGCTTGAGATGGCGAAACAGACAACGCTGGAGCTGTGGGTAGGTGTTTTCGGTGTTGCCGGCCTGTTGGCCCTGTCGATGCTTGCGTTTAAGGTGGCAAACCTGAGCGCCAGCGATGTCCGTCAGGGCTACCGGGTGGCAGCTCGATTTGACAATATCGGTCAATTGAAGCTGCGTGCACCGATCACTTTGGCCGGGGTACGTATTGGCAGGGTCTCAGACATCACTATCGACGATGATTTCTATGCTGTCGTGACGCTCACGATAAGCGGCAAATACGCCAAGCTTCCGCTCGATACCAGTGCCTCGATTCTTACGTCGGGCCTACTCGGCGAGCAATATGTGGCATTGGAACCAGGTGGGGACGACGAGTATCTAAAGGATGGAAGCGAGCTGCAGATCACACAATCGGCATTGGTGCTGGAAAAGCTCATCAGTCAAGTCCTGTATGGGAAGGCGGAGAGCGGTAATTGATCTAAAGAGGTAAACGATGAGACAGACCCTAAAAGTAGTATTAGCTATATTGATTCTGATCCCAACGGCTGGCAGCGGTGACATTAGATCGCCGGATAAGGTGGTCTCTGAAACGACCGGCCAGATCATCGATTTGCTCAAAACCAACCACGATGCCTACGCCGAGGACCATGAGAAGCTCTATGCCATGGTTCATCAATACATCGTGCCAGTTTTCGACTTCAAGGTAATTACTAAATTGGTGCTTGCTCGGTACTATAAGAACGCAACTGCAGAGCAACGCATCCAGTTCGCGGAGGGGTTCCGGGATCTATTAATAAGGACATACGCGACCGCTCTTCTCAAGTACCAAGGTGAAGAGTTGGTATTCCATCCGTTCAGTGCTAAGCCCGAGGATCAGCGAGTAATCGTCAAAACGGAGTTCAAACGCCGAGATGGTGGCCCCGATGTACCGGTGAATTTCAGGTTCTTTAAAGGAAAAAATGGTTGGAAGGCCTATGATGTGAGCATTGAAGGTGTAAGCATGGTCACTAACTATCGTAGTGTCTATACCTCGCAGATTAAGCGAGAGGGCCTCGACGCAGTGATCGAAAAACTCTCACTGGCCGATCAGCAGGCGCTAAAGTGAATCAAGATAGCAGCCTCACGGTTCACGAAGGTACGATCAAGGTGCATGGACCATTGACTTTCGCTACCGTGCCCGGTCTTTTTATGGAATCGAGTAGTATCATTAACTCGGCATCGGAGACCATTACCATCGATTTGCAAGATGTCTCTAGAACCGATAGCGCCGGCCTAGCACTTCTTGTTGAGTGGTTGCGGACAGCCGGATCTCACGCACGGTTTGTAAATATTCCCGCACAGCTGCGTCGGCTGATCGATGTGAGCGGCCTTGCGCGCGCCTTCGGCCTCGACTGACGCCAGACGTGTCTGCCGCAGTCACGATCGCTGATGTACACAAACGATTTCCTGGTGTCCATGCCCTCAAGGGCATAAGTTTCGCAATACAACGCGGCGAGTTCTTTGGCTTGCTGGGTCCCAACGGGGCTGGCAAATCTACGTTGATAAACATTATTGCCGGCCTCACGCGCTGCGATTCTGGCCGTGTGTCTGTGCTCACCCATGATGTGGTCCAGGACTACCGGCAGGCACGGCGTTGTCTGGGGGTGGTCCCGCAGGAGCTGGTATTCGATCCATTCTTTACTGTGCATGAGGTACTGCGGATACAGTCCGGGTATTTCGGTTTACGGCGTGAAAACGCGTCGTGGATAAAGGAACTAATGGACAACTTGGATTTATCAGACAAGGCCAATACCAACATGCGGGCTCTTTCCGGTGGTATGAAGCGCCGTGTCTTGATCGCCCAAGCATTAGCCCATAAACCTGAAGTGGTAGTACTCGACGAGCCGACGGCTGGCGTAGATGTGGCTTTACGTAAGTCACTTTGGGCTTTTATTCGTCGGTTACACGAAGAGGGCCATACGATTGTGCTCACTACGCATTATTTGGAGGAAGCGGAGTTGCTCTGTGATCGAATTGCGATACTAAATCACGGAAATGTTGTAGCGCTAGATACGAAGCAAGCATTGTTACAGCGTGGGATCGGCAAGACGGTTAATGTTTGGATTACTGCGGATGAGCCGGTTCCAGCACTGTCGGCAGAACTACAGGCAGTCTTACGCGCCCAGGATGGCACCCGACTTGAATTCCGGCTCGATAACAAGCTTAACTCGATTGGCGATCTTCTTGAAGGTTTACGTACAGCGGGGCTAGTGATCACAGACTTGCATACCGAAGAGCCCGATCTCGAGGATGTGTTTCTTGACCTAACACGCGGGCGTGAAGAATGATATCAGGTGGTTTTTATACACTCTTCTATAAGGAGCTTCTACGCTTTACAAAAGTAGGGTGGCAAACATTGGCAGCACCGATAGTTACGGCGCTGCTCTACTTACTAGTTTTCGCACACGTCTTCGAGGGTCGCCTTCAGGTTTTCGAGGGCGTCAGCTATACGGCATTCCTAGTCCCTGGGCTCATGATGATGTCTATCATCCAGAACGCCTTCGCAAACAGCTCATCTAGCCTGATTCAATCCAAGGTTACGGGAAATATCGTGTTCGTGTTGCTAGCCCCGTTATCGAGTTTTGAGTTTTTCTTTGCTTTTGTGCTGGCGGCCGTCGTGCGTGGCATGGCGGTGGGGGCCGGCGTGTATTTCGCAGTGATCCTTTTTGTTTCCCTACCCACCCACAACCCGCTGTTTGTGGTTACTTTCGCGATGTTTGGAAGCGCGGTGTTGGGGGCGCTTGGCTTAATTGCTGGGGTATGGGCAGACAAGTTTGACCATCTTGGTGCTTTCCAGAATTTTGTAATTGTGCCGTTGTCGTTTTTGAGCGGTGTGTTTTACTCGATTCATTCGTTGCCGACTTTCTGGCAGCAATTGTCACGCTTTAATCCTTTTTTCTACATGATCGATGGTTTTCGTTATGGATTCTTTGGCGCGTCCGACGCGAGCCCCATGACCAGTCTGGCGATCGTGATATTGTTCTTTCTGACGTTATCGGGTCTCAGCCTTTTAATGTTGAAGCGTGGTTACAAACTGCGCAACTAACCATCCACCGGCCTGTCGAACCAGTCTGTCCTTCCCCAATCGGGGCCCTTTGGCGCCCTCCAACCCATACTGGATCCCGGGATTAGCCCGCCGATGTACCGAAGTTCGGGCGAAAAAAGCCAAAAACAGCCATGTTCTGCGCCTTTTCGCTTCTATTCGGGGGCCGCGTGGCGTATCCTGTGCGGCCTTGAAATAACTCGATTCGTATCCATAATACCTGACAGTAATGATGCAACCTGAACAGATTAAGCAATTGATTGAGCACGGGCTTGCCGGCGCGCAAGTAAACGTTTCTGGTGATGGCCAGCACTTCGAGGCGCACGTCGTGTCCGACGCCTGCGCGGGCAAGACCATGGTGCAGCAACACCAACTGGTCTACCGGGCGCTGGGAGACAAGATGAAACAAGAGATCCATGCATTGTCGATTCGTACCTATACGCCTGAGCAATGGGCACAGCAGGCGAGTGGGTCTGCGTAAATGCGTTCGGAAAATGTTTTCAAAAGAGGTTTGTCATGACGGAACAAGAGGCGATTAAACAGCAGATAGAGTCGGACAGAATCGTCCTTTACATGAAGGGGAGCCCGGCCATGCCGCTTTGTGGGTTCTCTGCACGGTCGACTCAGCTATTGCAGGCATGTGGTGCCGATTTTGCCACTGTCGACGTGCTTGCCGATGCTGCGATCCGACAAGCGATTAAGGACTATTCAAACTGGCCCACTATCCCACAGCTGTATATCGATGGGCAGTTCATAGGCGGTTGCGACATCATAACCGCTATGTTTCAAAGTGGCGAGTTGCAGAAGTTGGTCGCCGGTTCGCAAGGCTGATTTTTGTTAAACCACCAAGCACGAAACCGGGCTGCCCATCGGGTGGCCTTGTTGTGTTGGCCCGATATTTCCGTACCGTGGGTAATCTATGGATAGGTTGATCGTATCTGGCGGCAAACCATTGCGCGGCGAGATTCGTATCTCCGGTGCCAAGAACGCTGCATTGCCGGTGCTGGTTGCGTCACTGCTTACCGACAAACCGCTTCGTATCGGCAACGTTCCACATCTGCAAGACATTACGACGACAATGGAGTTGCTGGGTCGTATCGGTGTACGGTTGGTTGTAGATGAGAAGATGGTCGTTGAGGCCGATGCCAGCAACGTCACTTCCCTGCGCGCGCCCTACGAGCTTGTTAAGACAATGCGTGCATCGATACTGGTACTTGGGCCGTTGCTAGCGCGTTTCGGCGAAGCCGAGGTTTCCATGCCCGGCGGCTGTGCCATTGGTTCGCGGCCGGTCAATCTGCACATAAAGGGCCTGGAGGCCATGGGGGCTGAGATTGAGATCAAGGAAGGCTATGTCAAGGCCCGTGCCGGTAGACTCAGGGGTACGCGAGTGTTCATGGACATGGTGTCCGTAACCGGTACCGAGAACATAATGATGGCAGCAACGTTGGCTAAAGGTACAACTGTAATCGAAAATGCAGCGCGCGAGCCGGAAGTAGTCGATCTCGCTAAGTGCCTGGTCAATATGGGGGCCAAGATTCGTGGGGCCGGGAGTGATGAGATTGTTATAGAAGGGGTTGAAGCGCTTGGTGGTGGTTACCACGAAGTAATACCAGATAGGATCGAGACTGGAACCTATTTGGTAGCCGCTGCCATGACCGGCGGCAAAATAAAATTGCGCAATGTCCAGCCCAATCATCTCAAAGCAGTCCTGGACAAATTAAGGGAAACCGGCGCGGAGATTGTAGTTGGCGATGATTGGTTATGTTTGGATGGGCACAATCGGAAACTCGAAGCCGTCGATGTAAGAACTGCACCCTATCCAGCCTTTCCTACCGACATGCAGGCACAATTTGTTGCGCTCAATTGCGTGGCACAAGGCACCGCAACTATTACGGAGTCGGTTTTCGAGAATCGTTTTATGCACGTGCTTGAGTTACAACGTATGGGTGCGAATATCGATATGCGTGGTAATACCGCAATCGTGCATGGTGTCGAGCGACTCACGGGCGCGCCGGTAATGGCCACTGATCTTCGCGCATCTGCGAGTCTGGCGCTGGCGGCGCTTGTGGCAGAGTCCGATACAGTAGTAGACCGTATCTACCACATTGACCGTGGCTACGAATGTATTGAGGAGAAGCTCGCACAGTTGGGTGCGCGTATTCGACGGTTGCCCAGCACCGCGACTATTAAGAACGTAATAAACAACTAAAAGCACACTCGCCTTGTCCGATCATGCTGAACATTGCTTTATCCAAGGGCCGGATTTTGGAGGAGAGCCTGCCACTGCTGGCACGGGCAGGTATCGATCCGGCCGAGGACTTAGTATCCAGCCGTAAGCTTGTTGTCGACACTTCACGCCCGGACGTCAAGCTAATCGCAATCCGGGCTTCCGATGTTCCTACCTATGTTCGCTACGGGGCTGCTGATCTGGGCTTCGCTGGGAAAGACGTTCTCATGGAGTACGATGGCGATGGCCTGTACGAACTACTCGACTTAAACATTGCGCGCTGTCGACTTATCGTGGCAGAGCCGAACCAGCTTGCCGCAGGCGACGATCCACGGAACTGGACACGCTTGCGTATAGCGACCAAGTATGTAGAAACAACGCGACGACACTTTGCCGCCAAAGGAATACAAACTGACGTCATCAAGCTCTACGGCTCCATGGAACTTGCACCGTTGGTAGGTTTATCTGACCGAATTGTTGATTTGGTCAATACCGGTAAGACACTAAATGCCAACGGGTTGGTGGAAGTAGAGCATATCGCCGATATTAGTGCCTGGCTTGTCGCCAATCGGGCATCGGCGAAAATGAAACATAAGTCCCTCAAGGCATTGGTTGAGAAAATTAGGCAGGCGGTGAGGTAGACTTTATGCCGGCATCAGATATCCGCGTACTAAACTCCAGCGATGCGAACTTCAATGAAGAATTCCAACGGCTGCGGGAGCGCGCTCACGCCGATGACCTCGACGTGGAAGGCACGGTACGGAGTATCGTTAGCGACGTGCGCGGCCGCGGCGATAACGCACTTTTAGAATATGTACACCGGCTCGACGGCTACCAGGCCACGGCACCTGCCACCCTTGAAGTGTCGCCCGAAAAATTTCAACAGGCCCTAGACTCACTGCCAGAGACGCAACGGTTGGCCCTCGAAGAGGCAACCCGCCGTATCGACGATTACCACCAACGACAAGCGGCTAGTTCTTGGCACTATCGTGACGCCGACCACACACTCCTCGGTCAGCAGATCAGGCCGTTGGAACGCGTTGGTGTCTACGTACCCGGCGGCAAAGCCGCCTATCCGTCGACCGTGCTCATGAACGCTATTCCGGCGAAGATCGCAGGGGTACCGGAAGTCGTCATGGCGGTACCGACGGCCGGCGGGAACATCGATAACTTGGTGTTAGCAGCAGCTAGTTTGGCCAGGGTTCATCAGGTTTTCATGATGGGCGGTGCCCACGCTATTGCGGCCATGGCCTATGGTACTGCCACGGTGCCACGGGTGGACAAGATCGTTGGCCCGGGCAATGCGTATGTAGCGGCGGCCAAACGCATGGTTTTTGGTGACGTAGACATAGATATGATAGCAGGACCTTCGGAAGTAGTGGTGTTGTGTGATGGCGCAACCGACGCCGATTGGATTGCCATGGACTTGTTTGCCCAGGCCGAGCATGATGAAAATGCGCAGGCCATCCTGATCAGCTTGGATGCGGCGTTTACCCAAAACGTAAGACAGGCGATCGAGCGACTGTTGGGAGAGATGGAGCGGCAAGAAATTATTAAGAAGTCGCTGGATCAATATGGTGCATTGATTACGGTGCGTGAACTAGACGAGGCGCTCGAACTGATAAATCAGCTTGCTCCTGAGCATCTCGAACTTTCGATCGAAGATCCCATGCCCTTCGCCAAGCGTGTGCATCACGCCGGCGCCATCTTTTTGGGGCGATACACGGCTGAAGTGTTGGGTGACTATTGTGCCGGTCCCAATCACGTGCTGCCAACGTCAGGGACAGCGCGTTTCAGCTCACCGCTTGGCGTTTACGATTTTCAGAAACGCACCAGTCTTCTCATGTGTACCAAAGAAGGCGCATCCAATCTGGGGAAGACCGCAGCTATACTGGCACGTGGCGAGGGACTTACCGCGCATGCGCGTTCGGCTGAATTCAGGACCAAGCAGTAAATGGGGGGCGGTAGCCGTTTCTCAATAAGCAGTCGTGAGTAGCAAGATCCAACAATCGGTAGAGCGCCTCATTCGTCCTGAAATCCAGGCGATGAAATCCTATGGTGTGCCTGATGCGAATGGCCTTATTAAGCTTGATGCGAATGAGAATCCTTTCCCTTGGCCGTCCGATATTGTGCAGGCATGGCTTGAGGCACTGCGGACGGTTCAGATAAATCGCTACCCAGAAGCCAATCCCATTCGTTTGAAGGAGCGCGTATGCGAAACGATGGGGATTCCCGAAGGTATGGACGTACTATTTGGCAATGGATCTGACGAATTGATCCAGATCATTCTTTTGGCGCTCGCGCGCCCTGGAGGTTCTGTGTTGGCACCGCGGCCGACATTTAGCATGTATGAAATCATCGCCAAGAGTGTAGGTATGGAATTTTTTGACGTCCCACTCACTGACAGCTTCGCGCTCGATGTACCCGCCTTTTGTGAAGCGATTGAAACCTATGAACCGGCTGTCACGTTCCTGGCGTACCCCAATACACCGACTGGAAATCTGTTCGCCGATGAAGAGATAGAGGCGGTATTACAGCGATCGGAAGGTCTCGTCGTTGTCGATGAGGCCTATTTCATATTCACGGATGGCACATTTCTGCCTCGATTAAAGCAGTTCGACAATTTGCTAATATTGCGTAGCTTTTCGAAACTGGGATTAGCCGGACTGAGACTGGGATTTCTCGTTGGCAACCGCGCATGGTTGGCAGAATTCGACAAAGTAAGGTTGCCTTACAACATCAACAGCCTTACGCAGGTGAGTACGCAATTCGCACTTGCCAATAAGGAGGTTCTTGACCAACAGGTAAGCCGCATCCGTGCAGAACGCGAGCGCTTATATCAGGCCCTTGACGACATGCCGGGGATACGAGTTTGGCCAAGCGAAGCGAATTTTATCTTGTTTCAAGTACAAGAAACCGATGCCCGGCGAGTCTATGATGCACTCTATGCCGCCCGCGTGTTGATCAAAAATTTAGAAGGTGCCAGCGGCGTACCGCCAAATTGCTTGCGTGTGGCTATAGGCACGGCGGACGAAAATACGTCGTTTCTACAGGCACTGAGACAAAGCATATAGGCACCAGTGGCGAGGAACCGTTATGATAACATTTTGTTTTTCTGACCGGGCCTGGTGATACTGTGGACGCGCGTAAGGCCGAAATCAAACGCAATACCAATGAGACCCAGATTGCCTTAGGGGTTAATCTGGATGGTACTGGTATAGCTAAACTTGATACCGGCATACCGTTTCTTGAACACATGCTTGATCAAGTGGCTCGACATGGCCTTATCGATCTCACCATTAGGGCAAGAGGCGATATCCAAGTCGATGCGCATCATACTATTGAGGATGTAGGCATCACACTTGGCCAGGCGGTGTCCAAGGCGATAGGCGACAAAAAGGGAGTACGCCGCTACGGCCATGCCTACGTCCCACTCGACGAGGCGCTAAGTCGTGTTGTGGTCGACTTCTCTGGACGTCCCGGGCTCGAATACCGAGTCGAATTTCCGCGTGGGCGGGTCGGTGATTTCGATGTGGATCTAATTCGCGAATTCTTCCAGGGTTTCTGTAATCATGCCCAAGCTACTCTACACATCGACAATTTACGCGGACAGAATTCTCATCATATAGCCGAGACAGTATTTAAAGCATTTGGTCGCGCGCTGCGCATGGGGTTGGAGCGCGACCCACGCATGGCAGCGATGGTGCCCTCTACGAAAGGCAGTCTCTAAAAGGACAATTATGTAAGCCGCGTGGTCCGTGTGCGTTCACCCTGGTCACAAGTACTATTGCCGCTACTCCTCGATCCAAGCTCCCGACTATGAAAACAATCGCGATCATAGACTACGGTATGGGGAACTTGCGTTCGGTGCATAAAGCGATTGAGCACGTCGCGCCCTCGGTAAAGGTGCACGTGACTTCCGATGCCGATGATATTCGACAAGCTGATAGTATTGTCTTTCCAGGGCAGGGTGCCATCCGCAGTTGTTTCGCCGCGGTCGATGCTCGCGGGCTGCGAGAGGTATTGCTTGAGGCAACGAAGACCAAACCATTTCTTGGGATTTGTCTGGGCCTGCAGTCACTCTATGAATATAGCGAGGAAGGGAGAGGCGTACCGGGCTTGAGTGTTTTTGCCGGACGCGTTCGACAGTTCTCACACAATGGTAGCGATGCGAATGGTCGAGCGCTTAAGGTTCCACACATGGGCTGGAACCAAGTGCATCAAGTAAGGGCCCATCCACTATGGAATGGTGTCGACCAAGGCGCACGCTTTTATTTTGTTCACAGTTATTACGTGGAATCGACCAACGAGCGCGAGGTTGCTGGCTTTACTGATTACGGGGTGCGATTTACGTCGGTGGCAGCGCATGCGAATATTTTTGCCTTGCAATGTCATCCTGAGAAAAGCCAGAAAGTGGGCTTGCGTGTGCTTGAGAACTTTGTGCATTGGGATGGGAGTGGTTAGCATGTCTTTATTAGTCATTCCGGCGATCGACATAAAGAAGGGCAAATGTGTGCGTTTGCGTCAGGGTCGCATGGACGAGGAAACAGTTTTTTCTGATGACCCCGTCGCCATGGCCGAACGTTGGGTGAGTGCGGGCACGAGTCGGCTTCATATCGTTGATTTAGATGGCGCACGAGCGGGGATGCCTGCAAACGCGTCGGTGATCCGGGCTATTACCCAGGCGTTCCCGGATGTGCCGGTACAAATCGGTGGAGGAATCCGTGACGAGGATACCATTCAGACATACCTGGAAGCTGGTGTCAGTTACGTGATACTTGGTACTAAGGCGGTTACCGCACCGCACTTTGTAAGTGATGCGTGCGCCGAGTTTCTTGGTCATATTATCGTAGGCCTAGACGCCAAAGATGGGAAGGTTGCGATCGACGGTTGGTCGAAACTATCGGGCCATGATGTGATCGACCTTGCCAAGAAATATCAAGACTATGGTGTCGAGGCAATTGTGTATACTGATATCGGTCGTGATGGCATGATGACCGGTGTGAATATCAATGCCACCGTGAAACTAGCGGAGGCGATCTCTATCCCGGTTATCGCCGCCGGTGGGATCAGGGCGCTCGATGATATTCGCCAACTCTGTGTGGTGACCGATAGCGGTATTATGGGCGCCATCACTGGTCGTGCCATCTATGACGGTTCCCTTGATTTGGCGGAAGCGCAGAAACTAGCCGACGAATTGGGCTAAATCGGTATGGGCCTGGCGATACGAATCATTCCATGCCTCGATATCGATGGCGGTCGCGTCGTTAAGGGCGTGCGCTTTGTTGATATTCGTGACGCGGGTGATCCAGTGGAAGTCGCTCAACGCTACGACGAACAGGGCGCCGATGAGATAACATTTCTTGACATAACCGCGAGCTCGGACGATCGTGACACCATGGTGTCGGTGGTGGAGGCGGTGGCAAGTACGGTATTCATCCCGCTCACAGTCGGCGGCGGCGTTCGTAGTAATGATGACGTTCGTCGAATGCTAAACGCTGGCGCAGACAAAGTGGCTATAAATACGGCTGCGATCGTTAACCCGGGATTTGTTAAAGTGGCGGCTGATCACTTCGGTGAACAATGTATCGTCGTCGCTATAGATGCAAAGCAAGTGGAGTATGGTGACTGTCCGCGCTGGGAAGTCTATACGCACGGTGGACGCAATGCGACCGGAATCGATGCGCTCGAGTGGGCGACTAAGATGGACGAATACGGTGCTGGCGAGATCTTATTGACGAGTATGGATAGGGACGGTACACGTGATGGCTTTGATCTAACACTAACACGGACTATCAGCGATGCCGTTAATGTACCCGTCATTGCATCGGGCGGTGTCGGCGGGCTCGATGATTTGGTGGCCGGTGTTGTCGATGGACATGCGGACGCTGTGTTGGCGGCAAGCATCTTTCATTTTGGCGAGTTCACAGTGGCACAAGCCAAAGAGTGTATGATGCAACACCACATTGATGTTAGGCTCTAAATGTTTGGCCCAAACGCTCAATGCTTGTTTACGGTAATAAACCATGTCTGATTCTTGGTTGGATGAGATAAAGTGGAATGAGGACGGACTCGTCCCAGCGATCGCGCAAGAGCAAGGTACGAATCGTGTGTTGACACTCGCGTGGATGAATCGCGACGCCTTGGCCGCAACTGTGCGCGAACGAAGAGCCGTATATTGGTCGCGGACGCGCCGCAAGCTCTGGCGAAAGGGAGAACAATCCGGCCACACGCAAATCGTCAACGATATTCGACTCGATTGCGATAACGACGTAGTCCTGCTAGCGGTCGAGCAGAGGGGTAGTATTGCTTGTCATACCGGGCGACATAGCTGTTTCTTTCAGCAGCTCCAGGGGGATCGTTGGGTTACAGTAGAGTCTGTCATCAAGACTGAACAGGAAATCTACGGTAAGGATCGGTGAAACCAGGGGCTACTTTGAGGGAGTTGTTACCAGATGTCCGATATCCTCATGAAACTTGCCAACGTACTTGAGGCACGCAAGGGTGCAGATAAAGCCACATCGTATGTAGCGAGTCTTTACGCGGGCGGTCTCGATGCGATTCTCAAGAAAATCGACGAGGAAGCGACCGAAACCGTCGATGCCGCTAAAACCGGCGACCGACAACAAATCGTGCGTGAGACGGCAGACCTTTGGTTTCACACGTTGGTGCTATTGGCCCAGCAAGGGCTGGGTCCGGCGGATATATTGCGGGAATTGGAGCGCCGTCTTGGGACGTCGGGGTTAGAGGAAAAGGCGCGACGAAAAACCCACAAAGTCGATGGTAAACCGCCTAATAAGAGCCAAAATTAGGCTGTAGCATCGCGATAGCGGTGGATATTGAGATCGTGGGCGGTGATAATCTGCCTCGATTGCAGACAAACGGAGAGTAGAGATGGGTGGTATTGGAATTTGGCAACTGTTGATTATCCTGCTCATTGTGATTCTTGTCTTTGGCGCTAAGAAGATCAGGAATATCGGTGGCGATGTGGGCTCGGCCATCAAGAACTTTAAGCAGGCCGTGAAGGAAGGTGAAGACGACGGCGAAGATGAAGCGAAACGAGTCGAGGCCAAATCAGAAAAAATAATCGACGGTGAGGTTACGTCGAAGAATAACCAGAAGGCCTGACACCAACTGGTGTTGATACGCCACTGCAGCCATGTTCGATATTGGAATTTGGGAGCTGGCGCTAATCGGCTTGCTTGCTTTGATCATTCTGGGGCCGCAACGGCTCCCGGAGGTGGCGCGCACGGCCGGCAAGTGGGTGGGACGCATGCGCCAATTCGTCGCCAGCGTCAAATCGGATTTTGATAACGAACTGCGAACAGAAGAACTCTCCGAACTCCGAAAGCTTCATACCGAATTAAACGAAACCCGCCAGCTCATCCAGCGATCCTCGAGCGATGTCTTCGAAGGTCTGCAGCAAAGCCTGGACGCAGACCCGTTGGCGGCGGATGTTGAAAAGCCCGTGAAGCGCAAACCGGCCACGAGCAAGCAAGCGAAGACACAGAAGACGACGAAACGTACGGCGCCGCGAAAGAAAGCTGCTACCAAGAGCAAGACTAGTGGAACCAGAAGAACACGACGCAGCTGAAGGTACTTTTATTTCGCACCTCGTGGAGTTGCGTAATCGTTTAATACACGCGGTTATCGCTGTGCTTATCGTTTTTGTTCCGCTTGCCGTATTCGCTGAGAAAATCTTTCAATTGCTTGCAATGCCACTGTTGCAGGCTTTGCCACTTGGTAACAGCATGATAGCGACCGAACCGGCGTCACCCTTCTTAACACCGATAAAACTCGCGTTCGCTACTGCCGTGGTGATCACTGTCCCTTATCTGCTCTATCAGCTATGGGCATTTGTTGCGCCAGGTTTGTATAAACGTGAACGTAAACTGGTAGTACCGTTGCTGGTGTCCAGCACCGTATTATTTTATGCGGGTATGGCGTTTGCTTACTTCGTGGTGTTACCGCTAGCGTTCAGTTTCTTTGTCAGCATGGCGCCGGAAGGCGTGGAAGTCATGACCGATATTCGCGCCTTCTTGAGCTTTGTGTTGGCAATGTTTTTTGCCTTCGGTATCGCTTTTGAGGTACCGATTGCCATTATCTTGTTGTCACGAGCCGGGGTGATCGACCCCGATGATTTGGCGTCCAAGCGCCCCTATGTGGTTATCGGGACATTTGTTGTCGCTATGCTGCTCACCCCACCGGATGCGATTTCACAAACGCTGCTCGCGATTCCGATGCTGTTGTTGTTTGAGGTTGGAATCTTTTTTGCGCGTCGAATGAAGCGCGCTTCGGATGAAAACAATGACAAATACAGCAAACCAACCGAAGAATCCATCGACGCCGACCGCGGCGTTTGATGGTACGCGACCAGCAGATGTTATTCTTGTAACCGTGATGGCCGCTCGATAGCAACGGCCTTAAGATCGAGCTCGACGTCATTGCGGGCAATATGCAGTTTTATGCGACTGCCGGGTTTTCGACCTGAGATAGCTAGTAAGGCATCAACTGCTTCCGCAATAGTTTTGTCATCTATGGTGAGAATAACGTCGCCCGGCTGCAGTCCTGCTTGATGCGCTGGGCCGTCACGTAGTACACCAACTACCAGTACGCCACGCGTAGCGGCTAGCCCCAGTGAGCGCGCAAGTTCCGACGTTACTGTGCGTGCCTCGATTCCCAGCCACCCACGTAAAGCGCGACCATGTTTGATAATGTCTTGCAAAACGTTTCGGGCCAAGCTCACAGGTATTGCAAACCCGATCCCCTGTGATCCACCACTACCAGAGAAGATCGCGGTATTAATACCGACTAGGTTACCGTTTGCATCGATTAATGCACCGCCGGAGTTGCCGGGGTTGATGGCGGCATCGGTTTGAATAAAGTTCTCGAAGGTGTTGATGCCAAGCTTGGTGCGGCCGGTGGCACTGACAATGCCCATGGTGACTGTCTGGCCAACCCCAAAAGGGTTTCCGATCGCCAGAACAACATCACCGATACGCAAGCCCTCTGACTGTCCGACGGTAATGGCCGGTAGATCCTCTAGCTCCACTTTTAGTACCGCAAGATCAGTCTCGGTATCTTTGCCGATTACACTGGCGGAAGCGGTGCGACCGTCGCGCAATGATACTTGGATCTCGTCGGCAGCTTCGATTACATGGTGGTTGGTCAGGATGTAACCACGATCACTCATTATGACGCCTGAACCGAGGGTTTTGACACGTCGTGGCGTAATTAGATCATCAAGGCTGCGCCCAAAAAAACGTTCGAATAATGGATCATTTAGAAAAGAGCGACGGCGCATTGCGACAACTTTCGCGGTGTTTATATTGACAACGGCCGGGGCTGAGTTCTCTACCGCGGCAGCGTAGGACACGGGTCCAAAGTCAGGACGGCTAATCGCGGTCGGTACCGCGTGTCTGATCTCTACGGATTCTGTCTTCGGGTGGAGTAAGTCGGGCCAAACGACCGTTAAAACGAAGGCTATGGCAAGCCCCAAAACAACGGCGTGGACAATGTACGATAAGATGCTTCGCAGACGCATGGCAGTCCTCTGCAGTAGCACAAGTTTGGCCTACGTCACAGACGAATTAGCTAGCCTGATGAGAGGCCGCTGCTAATTCTACCGTATCCGGACGGTCTCTGTTGTGTTCCCGCGCATAACACCGCTGACTGCACGCTGATTCGATACCTGACGTGTGGTGATTATTGTCAGGGGTCATGTATAATCCCCCCCGATTGCGCGATGCGTTTGTATATCAAACTATCTAGATCGCTGTTGCTGCGTACGGCGTAGTGCAGGGTCTCATCTAAGTCTAAAAAGGGGCGCATGTTACTAGGGGGGACTCCATGAGTGATGAGGGCACTGACCAGACTCGGCGGCAGCTGCTCGCAATAACGACGGGGTTGGGGCTCGCCGGTACGGCAGTGGCAAGCATACCGTTCGTGCTCAGCATGCAGCCCAGCGCCCGTGCCCGTGCCCTTGGCGCACCCGTGGAAGTGGATATAAGCAAGCTCGAGGCTGGACAGCGGTTGGTAGTCGAGTGGCGTGGGAAGCCGGTGTGGATCGTGAACCGCACGAGGAAGATGCTAGACACGCTGCCGGGAATGGCCCGCAAGCTTGTCGACCCCAGTTCGGATGCAAGCGAGCAACCTAGCTACGCAACAAACGAGTGGCGTTCGATAAAACCAGAGATACTCATATTGGTGGGCATCTGCACCCATCTTGGTTGCTCACCGCTAGCGAAATTCGTAGAGGGGGCGGCGTCTGGCCTAGGAGAGGATTGGCCCGGCGGTTTCTTCTGTCCGTGTCACGGGTCCTTCTTTGATCTTGCCGGGCGTGTATATAAGGGTGTACCCGCACCGAGCAATCTGGTGGTGCCACCGCACGCCTACTTGAGTGATACCCGCATAATCGTCGGTGTGAGCCCAGACGGAGTCGAGAAAAACAGAAAGGCCTAATGCGAAAACTCATCGACTGGATTGATGCTCGTATCCCCCTTATTAAGGTATGGGAAGAACACCTAGCGAAGTATTATGCGCCGAAGAATTTCAACTTCTGGTATTACTTCGGTTCGTTAGCGATATTGGTGTTGGTGATTCAGATCCTAACTGGCATCTTTCTCACCATGCACTACAAGCCCGATTCCAAGTTGGCGTTCGCGTCAGTGGAATACATCATGCGCGATGTTCCCTGGGGATGGCTGATTCGCTATATGCATGTCACAGGCGCTTCGCTATTCTTTGTCGCGGTTTACCTGCATATGTTCCGTGCATTTCTGTATGGCTCGCACCGACAGCCGCGTGAACTCGTATGGCTGATAGGCATGGTGATTTATGTTGCCCTCATGGCGGAGGGGTTTACGGGCTACCTGCTTCCATGGGGCAACATGTCGTACTGGGGCGCCCAGGTAATCATTTCTTTGTTTGACGCCGTGCCATGGGTGGGGCCACCGGTAGCGGAATGGATCCGTGGTGATTTCGTTGTCTCGGATGCGACCCTCAATCGCTTTTTCTCCTTTCACGTGATAGCAGTGCCGTTAGTGTTGGTTGGGCTGGTGTACCTGCATATCGTCGCGCTGCACAAGGTTGGGTCGAACAATCCGGATGGCATCGAGATCAAACGGCACAAAGACAAGAATGGCGTACCACTTGATGGGATCCCATTTCATCCTTACTACAGTGTCAAAGATATGGTCGGGGTGACGGTTTTTATGATGGTGTTCGTTGCCATCATGTTCTTTGCACCGGAGCTCGGTGGGTGGTTCCTAGAGCATGACAACTTCGTGCCTGCGAACTCCTTGCAGACACCGCCGGAGATCAAGCCGCTGTGGTACTTTACACCTTACTATTCGATCCTGCGCGCAAATACAGTCAACTTTTTCTGGATATCAGCAAAGTTGTGGGGGGTGTTTTTCATGGGCCTTTCCATAGTGCTGTTTTTCTTTTTGCCCTGGCTTGATCGCTCGCCGGTTAAGTCGATTCGCTATCGCGGCTGGATGTATAAGACGGCACTAACGATATTCGTCATCAGTTTTATTATTTTGGGTTATGTTGGTGTAAAACCGCCCGAGGGCATCTACAAAACATTGGCGCAGATTTGCACGATATTGTATTTCGCGTTCTTTTTTCTAATGCCTTGGTATACAAAATACGACAGAACCAAGCCCGAACCTGACAGGGTTACGTAGCCTTGAAACGCCTCTGCCTAGCGATTTTGTTGTATACCGCATCGACGACGGCGTCAGCAGCCGGGTTGCCGGCGGGTGTGAAACAACCGCACCTAGAGATCGATCTTAGTGATAAAGAGTCGCTTCAGCGCGGCGCACGTACGTTTATAAATTACTGCCTTTCTTGTCATAGCGCCGCTTACATGCGCTACAATCGCATGGCCAAAGATCTTGGAATTGATGAAGAGTCCCTGAGGGATAACCTGCTGTTTGTCACCGACAAAGTCGGTGACGTCATGAAGGCGGCAATGCCGGCGGAAGATGCGAAGCTATGGTTCGGTACCGCACCGCCCGATCTGACTGTTGTAGCGCGTTCCCGCGGCCCGGAGTGGCTTTATCTCTATATGACAGGTTTCTACCGCGAAGGCAGCCGATGGAATAATATTGTATTCCCAAACGTGGCCATGCCGCACGTACTTTACGAATGGCAAGGCGAACAACGAGCGGTGTTCGAGACCATGGAGGACGGCAGTAAGCAGTTCGATCATTTTGAGGTGGTGCGTCCCGGCAGCATGAAGAAGGAAGAGTATGACGCAGCCATACGTGAACTCGTCAACTTCTTGGTATATATGGGCGAACCAGCGCGGTTGGTCCGCTATCGAATCGGTGTGTATGTCCTCATCTTCCTCGGCATTTTCCTTATCTTCACTTATCTCCTCAAGCGGGAGTACTGGAAACAATTGCACTGAAAGGGCAGCTTCTAGGTTTGTGGATAGCTTTTGTGCGTATCGTGGTCGAGGCTGTTGTACTGGAGAAGTGGTGAATGGCATCCCCCATAAATAGAAAACCCATTATGACTTTGTATTCTGGGGCCGATGATCCTTATAGTCATCGCACCCGTATTGTCTTGTTCGAAAAGGATGTCGAGTGCCGAGTCGTGGAAGTCGACCCCAACAAGAAACCACGGGAACTCGCTGATCTCAACCCTTATAATCAGGTTCCGACAATCGTTGATCGGGATTTAGTACTCTATGATTCGCTCATCATAAATGAATACTTGGATGAACGGCTGCCGCATCCGCCGCTGATGCCCGTGGACCCAGTGTCGCGGGGTCGTGCACGGCTTATGTTGATGCGGTTCGACCGTGATTGGTACAGCCTACTGCCAAAAATCGCCAGTGGTGAAAGAAAGGTGGCAACCCGTGCCCGTAACGTTATCCGTGATGGGCTTACGGTAATATCTCAGGTCTTCAAGGAGCAGCCGTATGTCCTGGGAGATGAGTTTTCACTAGTTGATTGTTGTTTGGCCCCGATTTTGTGGCGGCTAGGGGCCTATAAAATCAACCTTCCGCGCCAAGCCAAGCCCATGCTTGACTACGCCGAGCGCATATTTGAACGTAAATCGTTCAAACTCAGCCTCACGGAAACTGAAAGGGAAATCAAGGCCGAAAAATAAGCGATTGTGGTACGACACAGCCTGGATTATCATCTTGACCTGATGATGACACCCATTAAACCTTACCTGATTCGTGCCGTCCGAGATTGGGCCGTGGATAGCAGCCTGACCCCATTGATTGTTGTGGATACGACCTTTAGGGGTGTCAACGTGCCAGCTGATTTTATCGAGAATGGGCGGATATTGCTCAATGTTCATACGCGGGCTGTACAGAATTTCGTTATCGAAGACGAATGGTTGTTATTCGCGACGCGGTTCGGGGGTAAGCGCAGAACCCTAGAAATACCGGTCGCGGCTATCCGTGCCATCTATGCACGCGAGAATGGCCAAGGGGTCACTTTCCCCAAAGAATCTGCCGGGCAGCCGGGTGGTGCCGCTGACGAAACAAGTAGTGCTGAACCCGAAGTCGCCACTGAGGAATCACCAAAGAAACCTTCCCATTTAAGGCTCATCAAGTAATAGCCGCCTGGCGCTAATCCTTCGCTCAAGCCGAAAACCCCGCCCTCGTCTGCGCGCGTCAACCTGACGCGTTGCGGGCCGTTATCGTCATGAAAACAGCTGACCTCGGGAACCGTGGTCAAGCGACGACTATGATTACTGAGGAGTTTCTAAAAGGGCACAGTTCCGCGACCCTCGCAACACAATAGCGCTACCCGGCGCGCGCTGAGGTGAATGACTGCGCCACGCCAAAACCCATGGCGTTATCTAGTCATGGTACATGTTCGCATTTGGGCTTATGATTTGACTCCATCCCTATGCCGGACAGGGAGGCATGATGATTAAGGTCGTACGGGCCGATATTACTAGTCTGGCTGTCGAGGCCATCGTCAATGCGGCCAACGAGACCCTGCTCGGTGGCGGTGGCGTGGATGGGGCCATACATCGGGCGGCTGGCCCAGAACTGCGACAAGCCTGTCAAAACATCGGCGGTTGTCCTACGGGTGAAGCACGCATCACACCGGGGTTCCGGTTGCCGGCAACCTGGGTGATTCATACCGTCGGACCGGTATGGCAGGGTGGCGACGAAGGTGAGCCAGAGCTGCTGGTTGCGTGTTATAAGAATTCGTTCGATTTAGCACTGCAGAATGGAGTTAGCACGATTGCCTTTCCAAGTATTAGTACGGGTGCCTATGGCTACCCCATCGAGGCAGCGACAGGTGTTGCCGTCGGTGTCATGAGAAGTTATGAAGACCGGCTTAAAGAGATAATATGTTGCTGTTTCAGTGATGACGATCGAAAAGTCTATGAACTTACGATTTCTGCCACCGGTTGACGGTGATTACGCCAGCGGGAAGATCTTATCGGGATTGAGGATACCGTTAGGATCAAATTGCCGCTTTATTCGTTGCATGAGATCGAGGGTTACTGGGTCGATCTCTCGGTTAATGTAGTCGCGTTTTTCTCGACCGACGCCATGCTCGCCAGAGAGCGTGCCACCGAGCGCCAATACCAAGTCAAAGACCTTAGATAGGCACGGCTGTGCCTTTTCTGCCTGGACTTCGTCTTGTGAGTCGTAGAGTAGGTTGACATGAATATTGCCGTTGCCAGCATGGCCGAAATTGACGATTGGAATACCGAACTCCTGACTCAAATCTTCCAACCCCATTATCAAGTCAGGAATGCGTGATACCGGGACGACGATATCCTCGTTTAGTTTGTTAGGGGCGATTTTGCGTAAGGCGGGTGACAACGCTTGCCGGGTAGCCCATAACGCAGCTACTTCTTCCTCAGTTCGCGCTGCTTTGAGTTGCACCAGCCCTTCATTCTGTGCCGCCCGACTAACGGCATCGACGGCCGCGTCAATGCCTGCTTCGGGTCCGTCTACTTCGATCATGAGTAACGCGCCAGCGTCGTCCGGAAGTTCGGCCTGCGAAAAGTCTCGAACCATGTCGATCGATGCCTTATCAATGAATTCTAGGGCACATGGAATCACGGGTTGAGCCATGATAGATGATACCGCTGTCGCGGCGCCATCCACGTTACTGTATACGGCTTGTAACGTGCGCTTGGCTTGCGGGTGTGGAATTAGTTTAAGCGTGGCTTCAGTAATGACGGCGAGCGTACCTTCAGAGCCGATGATAAGCCGAGTGAGGTCATAACCGACCACACCTTTGGTTGTGTAGACGCCGGTGTTTATTTCATCACCCGCACCGGTTACCGCGCGTAACCCCAACACATTCTCTCGCGTTGTGCCGTACTTCACCGCGCGTGGACCCGCCGCATTCAACGCCAAGTTACCACCGACACTACAAAAGGCACTGCTCGTAGGATCGGGTGCCCAGAAAAAGCCGTGTGCAAGCGCTGTCTCTTGTACCGCCTGATTGGTTACTCCCGATTCCACGCGCATGAATCGATTGGCCGGATCCACTTCTAGGATACGATCCATGCGTTCCAGCGATAGTACTAAACCTCTACGCAAGGGAATCGAGCCACCGGTGGTACCAGTGCCGCGGCCGCGCGCTACCAACGGCGTGCCATAGCGATTACATAAGCGTACCGTTTCCCGTACCTGTTCCAGGGAGGTCGCAAATGCAACGATATCGGGCTCGCAATGTTTACGGGAATTGTCGTAACCGTAGGCCCACCGATCGGCCGGATCGGTGAGCACGTTGTCATCGCCGACGAGTCGTGCCAATTCAACCGCCAGATCTTCAACCGCACTAGCCATGTCGACGAATTCGTTCTATCAAGTCGCGTGTGGAGCGCTCGAAGCGTACGGGGATAGCGTGGACTTCTCCGCCATATGATTCGACGAAGTCAGCGCCAACGATCTTGTCCCGTTGCCAGTCGCCACCCTTTACCAAGTGATCGGGCCTGACGGTTCTGATGAGTTCGAGTGGCGTGTCTTGGTCGAACGATACAACCAACGAGACGCAACCGAGGGCAGCGAGCAACGCCATACGATCGTCAAGCGGATTGATAGGTCGGCTGGACCCCTTGTTTTGTCGCGCCACGGAAGCATCGCTATTGGCGCCGACAATCAGTGACGCGCCAAGTGTAGCCGCCTCCTCCAGGTAGGCCACATGCCCCCGGTGTAGGATGTCAAAACATCCGTTTGTGAAAACGAGCGGGCGAGATAATGCCGCCAGTCTATCCTTAAGCAGTTCCTGGTCCTGAACGATCTTGGATTCACTAAGCGTCAATCAGTGTACTCAAAGAGTTTGACTACGCGCGTGACCCCTTTGGTTTCACGGGCAAGCTTTGTGGCCACATCGGCTTCCGACCGCTGGACCAAACCCATCAAATAGACCACTGAATTGGCCGTCACCACCTTTACGTGGGTGGGCCCGACGCCCTTGGTGGTGGTCTGTTTGCCCTTGATCTTGCTGGTAATCCACTTGTCGTTGGTACGGCTCTGACTCAACGGGGTGGCCGGCGCCGCGATACGAATATGGTTGTTGATCCGGCGTACACCCTCCACGGTTCTGATTTTACTTAGCGCGCGGTCGCGCACACTCGTGGTCGTGGCCTCTCCGGTGAGAAGCACAATACCATTCATGCTGGTCACATTCACGCGTACCTTGCCCTTGAGTTGCGAATCCTCGGCGATCAATTTCTGCGCATTCAGTTCGAGCGTCTGATCGTCGATCAGTCTTCCAGTCGTACGCCGGTCTGTTGCTACCGCCACTCCCGTGGCACCGCCCGCCACCAGCGCGGCGGCACAGCCTTGCAGTAATCCCGCGAAGAAGATGATTAGTGCTGTCATTAGCGAAATGTATTTCATATTAAACGTCTCCTAGTAGTTGATAATCAATCAAATCACACAAGCAGTGGATAATAATGCCATGGACTTCTTGAATGCGGGCAGTGGACGAATCGGAGACACAGATATTGACGTCGTTCCCCGAGAGCACAGACACCAATTCGCCGCCGCTGCGTCCATTGAGGGCGACACAAGTCATTTCTCGGTCGTGTGCTGCCTCTACCGCTAACAGCACGTTGGGGGAATTTCCTGAGGTCGAAATCGCCAATAAAACATCGCCGGATTGCCCAAGGGCTCGCACCTGCTTAGCGAAGACATCCTCGAAACGATAATCATTGCTAATCGAAGTTATGGTCGAACCGTCTGTGGTAAGCGCCAGCGCCGGCAGCCCAGGTCGCTCGCGCTCAAAGCGGTTCAGCATTTCTGCCGAAAAATGTTGTGCGTCCGCAGCCGAGCCACCGTTACCACACGCCAGAATCTTGCCCTGTTTGTGTAGTGCAGTGATCATCTTAACAGCTGCGTTCGTAATCAGTGGCGCTAGCTCATCCATTGCAGCGCTCGTCGCCCGGATGCTGTCTTCAAAGTTTCTCTTGACCCGCACCGTCAGTGCCGTCGCGTCACCCATTTCCGTACTTTTCTCAGCTCTTGCGTTACCCATGTTTCTTTAAAAGGCATGTTGTAGCCATTCAACCTGATTGCTATCTGGCGCAGCCGTTACCGCGACGATATCAAATCGACAGGGTTTGTTGGAGATTTTTCTGTTTGGCTGAAGGTAGTGTCCCGCGCTGGCCCCTAGTTTCACCTGCTTGCGGGTGCCGACGGTTTCTGCCGGTGTGCCGAATGCCTGTGATCGCCGATAACGCACTTCAAGGAATACTATAGGGTTGCTTTGCTCCATAATCAGGTCGATCTCGCCGACCGGCGTACGATAGTTGCACGTTATTAGCCATAATCCCTAGCGTTTTAGATACGTGTATGCACATTGTTCAACTTCAAGACCCTGTCGCGGGTGCTGTGCCTGGTCCGCCTTCAATCCGTTGGAATTGCCCAGTGTAGTTTATGAATGTGTCCAACAGTTTAGGAGACCCCCTGCTAAACCGTGCCCATAGGAGTTGGCGGTGTAACCGGCCATCGCGCCCCAGGCTAAGGCCGCTGGTCACACCACTAAAACGAACCGCATTTTCCGAACTAATACGGTTTAGGTGCGGAATAATCGCATAACTATCCATCCCCAAAGCAAATAACCGATCTAATTGGCTATGGGCATAAGGCCAGTCGCCTTGAAGTACGCGTCTAAGCTCCGGTATTCGGCCATCGCTCACCAACATCCACGGCATATCACCGAACATTACACCATCCAAGTCTGTGTCACGTACTTGGTCGTCCTTGCCGGTAAATATGTGTGAAGTTGCATATACAGGGATGTGTAGAGCCTTATGATAATTTAGTTGTGGCTTAAGTAATCGGCCGCGCTTCGCGTCGGCAGCGAGAAAAACGAAATCAACGTCTTCGCGTCGTCGCGACTGAAACTTGAGCTTCAAACCCAGTCTTGCCTCAAGTGTGCGTTTTCGTGCTTCGCTATGAGAAATATTCAGCAACTGCTTTATCGCGTGTGAGTGATCAGTATCGCCTGGTTTGTACGGTACTGTCGTCAATAGTATGCCGCCCAGCTGTTGCCAGTGGTCAATGAATGCGTTGACCAATCGTTTGCCCCAATCACTCTCGGCATAAAGTACGGCAGCCTGCCTATGACCGTCTAGGTAAGCGCGTTCAGCAACTTGGCGAGCTTCTTGTTCTGGCGGTAATCCGAATTGGAATATATGACCAGGTAATGGTTCGCTGTCGTCTTGAGTATGGCTAAGCAGAAGTGCGGGGATAGATAGCTTCGTTTTTCTAACGACCTGTTCCACTGCTTCACGCCCAAGCGGACCAATTACCAGTTGCGCGCCATCACGCACCGCCTGTCTATAATAATCCGGTGCCTGTGACGGATCATCGCCGATGTCATAGATCGTGATCTTGGGTTTGTCTGGATCGGAGTTGGCCGCGTCCATCGCCAATACCCCATCACGAACGGCTTTTGCCGCAACTTCGTATGGTGAGCTCAGCGGGATTAACAGCGCGATATGGTCCACGCGGCCAATTAAGCCGGGCCTGGTGCTCGCCAATGTTCTAAGTAGTTGTTCTGAAGCCGGGTGATCAGGGTGAGTTCTTTCCCAAAAGTCGATGGCGCTTGCCAACGGGCCCGATCGACCTGCATTTTCGATCGTCTTGACGGCAAGTTCTATCCAGCCGGCGAGTACGGGGTCGGTTGTCGATTCCGCCTCTCGCTTCAACTCAGCGCGTGACAGCGAAGTTAGAATTCTCCAAAGTTGCAGCTGATTTTCGGTAATCGCGTCCTTGGCAACGATGTACTGTTCTCGCACAATGAAGTTCTTTACGGCACCAATGGGATCACCCAACGCAAGTTCTGCCTCTGCTCGCACACGGTAGATCTCTGCTAGCAGGGTTGGATCGAGATTACGTTGATTCTGCGCTTTGTCCAGCAACCGAATCGCTTCTTCGTGCGAGCCTGCGTGCGATACGATCTGTGCTTCGAGTATGGATTTGCGAGCATGAAGGTTAGGATCAAGCTTAGCTACGTCGATTTCTTGAATTTTCTCGAGTGCCTCCTGAATCTGCCCCGCCTTGACCAGGGTCTCAACCGACTTCAGTTTGAAGCCTTGTCTTTCAAGTCCCTTGGCAGCTTCGGCGGCGCGTTCATACTCCTGCGAGGCACGAACGTATTC
This sequence comes from Gammaproteobacteria bacterium, assembly GCA_029861845.1. Taxonomy (GTDB): domain Bacteria; phylum Pseudomonadota; class Gammaproteobacteria; order Acidiferrobacterales; family SPGG2; genus SPGG2. The sequence goes on from JAOTYM010000005.1 coordinate 26,484, forward strand.
ACCGGTACGCTCGGCTTGTTCGGCTGTTGTGCTTGGCCGTTCTTGCGTTACGGTTGCGCAAGACTGCATGATCAACCCGATAAGTAGTATCAGAGCTGCAGTCAGCGGCTGTACTGGGGAGACGAATCTCATGATAAATCCCGTTAAGAATCGGATAGATAGAGTATCTAAAGCGGATGCACCGATGTCAAACGATGTAGGTACGCTATATGTGGTTGCTACGCCGATCGGTAATCTCGAGGACATGACCTATCGGGCCGTACGGGTATTGTCAGAAGTTGAGCTGATCGCGGCCGAGGATACCCGCGTGAGTCGAAAGCTGTTGCATCACTACGGTATTTCGACTCGCCTCACTGCCTGCCATGAGCACAACGAGCGCAACAAGACTCGAAATCTGCTTCGTTTTCTGCAGCAAGGTAAGAGTATCGCATTAATCAGCGATGCGGGTACACCGCTCGTCAGCGATCCTGGGTACAAACTGGTGCACGCAGCAATCGAAAATGGCATCCGCGTCATCCCTGTCCCTGGGGCTTGTGCCGCAATCGCCGCGCTCTCGGCTGCCGGTTTGCCGACCGATAGTTTCAGCTTTGAAGGCTTCGCGCCTGCCAAGCAGGGTGCGCGGACGAAGTTCTACGAAGAACGCAAGCATGAGACCCGGACGTTGATATTCTATGAGGTTCCACATCGAATCGTGGTGTCCATCGATGATATGACAGCTATTTTCGGCCCTACGCGAGAAGCCGCCATCGCACGCGAGCTCACTAAGAAATTCGAGACCATACGTTACGGTACACTGGGTGGGCTCTGCGAGGACGTAGTTTGGCAGGATCCTAAGCACTTACGCGGTGAGTTTGTGGTCGTTGTCGAGGGCTCACGGGCAAACCGGGTGCCTGACACCCTAGATCGAGAGGCCCAGCGGATTGTGCGAATTTTGCTACGACAGCTCGCGACCAAGCAGGCGGCGGCGCTAGCGGCCGAGATCACCGGTGTTCGCAAGCAACAGCTCTACCGCTTTGCCCTCAGCGCGAAAGACACTTAATGTCGATACTAGCGTCGCCGTGTGATTGGGCTGGTATAATAGAGCTGGGAGTCGACCAGACGACCGCCCGACTACTCACCCTAAAGGAGCTTGCCGGCAGCAGTGTGGGCACGTGGCGCTCCTTTAGGGTGAGTAGTCGGGAGGAAAGTCCGGGCTCCACGGGGCAGGGTGCCAGGTAACGCCTGGGGGGCGCGAGCCCACGGCTAGTGCCACAGAAAACAAACCGCCTGATCACCTACCCCTGACACGCTGAGCCGTGCCGTGTGCATCCGTGTTGTGGCCAGTGTGCCAAGGGTAGGTGGTCAGGTAAGGGTGAAAAGGTGCGGTAAGAGCGCACCGCGCCGGTGGTAACGCCGGTGGCAAGGTAAACCCCACCCGGAGCAAGGCCAAATAGGGGAACAAAGGTGTGGCCCGCACCGTTCCCGGGTAGGCTGCTTGAGGCGCGCGGTGACGTGCGCCCTAGACGAATGGTTGTCCACGACAGAACCCGGCTTATCGGTCGACTCCCGCTTTTCATTCTTAATTCTTTGATATTTTTCAACTACTTACAAATAACACCGGTATCCATCCGCGACCTCGCCGCCTGCGCCGTCGACGCCTATTTCATAGCCTTGAGGCCATCCGTCGGTGTTCACTAAACGTTTGTCCTGAAAAGGAAAAAGGCCCGATTTGATGGCGGATAGTGCTTGACAGAGTTGAAAGAACCTAACTATAGTGTTGGATAGTGGGAAATTGTGGATATTTGTGGGTATTTGCAGTTAGAGGGTCAGAATGATGTTTCGCGGCCTCGCGACCTTAAATCTGGACAGCAAGGGACGAATGGCAATCCCTACCCGCTATCGGGAAGGCCTCGCGCGCCACTGCAATGGCCAGATGGTGGTAACTGTCGATCGCGATCACTGTCTACTGCTTTACACGTTGCCGGATTGGGAGGAAATCGAACGAAAACTTGTGCGATTGCCGAGCTTCAACAAGCAAGCGCGTCGCATGCAGCGATTGCTCATCGGTCACGCCACCGAGTGTGAAATAGATGGCAATGGTCGCATCCTGTTGCCGCCACCACTGCGCGAGTTCGCGGAACTGGACAAAACGGTGGTGTTAATTGGCCAGGGCAACAAGTTTGAAGTATGGGCAGAAGCGGCATGGAACGCTAGACGCGCCGAGTGGCTCGGAGAAGGCGTCGATGAGGATGGCGACCTTCCGGACGAATTAGGCTCACTATCACTGTGACGGGACGGTGGATGAAACTGAACATCTTCCGGTCTTGGTCGAGGAGGTGATGGTCGGACTAAACCTGCAGCCCGATGGGGTTTATGTCGATGCTACATACGGGCGCGGGGGGCATTCGGCGGAGATACTCGACCGACTCGGTCCAAACGGGCGATTGTTGGCTCTGGACCGAGATCCACAGGCGATCGCGGCGGCACGCGCGCGTTTCGCCGACGATGAGCGTTTCGCGGTAATACCGGGGCGGTTTTCGATGCTAGATCAGTACATCGACAAACGGGGTTTAACGGGGCGAATAAACGGCATGCTATTCGACCTGGGGGTATCGTCGCCCCAACTCGAAGATCGTGAACGCGGCTTTGGATTTCAACAACACGGCCCACTCGATATGCGGATGGAGCCCGATACTGGCGTATCGGCAGCGCGCTGGATCAACAGTGCGCGCGAACAAGAGATAGCATCAGTGCTGTTTGAGTATGGCGAAGAGCGATTTTCACGGCGCATCGCACGGGCGATTGTGCGTCAACGCAAGCAGCAGCCCATAGCTACGCCAGCACAACTCACAAACATTGTAAGTAATGCCGTCCCCACGCGCGAAGCCAAACTACATCCGGCAACTCGTACGTTTCTGGCTATCCGGGTGTTTATCAATCAAGAACTGGAAGAACTGCGGACAGTACTGCCGCAGGCAGTGCGAGCACTAGCTATTGGCGGCCGTCTGGCCGTCATTAGTTTTCACTCGCTAGAGGATCGCATCGTTAAGCGCTTCATGCGCGAGCAAGTTCGCGGCCGTGAGCTGCCGCCCGGACTGCCGTTGCCTGTGCAACCGTTTGAGTCACGGCTCAAGATTATCGGTAAGCCGATACGACCGAGCGCGGCTGAGATAAAACGTAATCCGCGCGCACGCAGCGCCATACTTCGAATAGCAGAACGCACCGAGGTAGGTTTTTGAATAAGAGTTTAGCGTTTCTAGTCATGTTGGTTATGCTCACAGCGATGGCCGTAGTGACGCTACGTCATCAGAGTCGGTTGCTGTTCGTAGAGTACCAATCGCTACAAGCAGCGCGTGATTCTTTAAATATTGAGTGGGGCAAGCTTTTACTTGAAGAGGGGGCTTGGTCTGAGCATCGACGCGTAGAGACGCTCGCCCGCGATCGACTGCGCATGGCAACTCCGGTCGCGCGCCGCGTGGTTATTGTCAAAGAACAGAGAGGGGCAGCACCATGAGCCGCGGCGTGCACACTGGTACTTATCATGTACGTTATTGGATCGTGCTTACACTGCTCGCAAGCGGTTTAGTCGTGATTGGTGCACGTGCCGCATATCTTCAGGTTGTCGTCTCCGACTACCTGCAGCGTCAAGGTGACGCTCGGTATTTGCGTATAGTCACCGATAACGCGCACCGAGGCATGATTCTTGACCGCAATGGTGAGCCGCTCGGCATCAGTACGCCGGTGGAGTCGGTATGGGTTCACCCGGCGACCTTCGTAAATTCTCGTGACCGCTGGCCGGCGCTGACTAAGCGGCTGGGACTGAGCGAAAACGAACTTGAGAGAAGCGTCAGACGCGCACACGGGCGCGAGTTCATGTATGTGAAGAGACACGTAACGCCGGATGTTGCTAAGCGTGTAATGGCTATGGGGATTCCTGGAGTAGCGCTGCAACGCGAGTACCGCCGCTACTATCCGACAGGTTCGGTCAGCGGTCATGTCGTTGGCTTCACAAACATCGATGATCACGGTCAGGAAGGTTTAGAGCTTGCGTATGATCACTTTCTGCGTTCCACGCCTGGCAAGAAACGTGTGCTGAAGGACTTATATGGAAACGTTGTCGAAACGGTTGAAAGTATCTCGTTACCAATGGCGGGCCAGGACCTGGTCTTAAGCATCGATCGACGCATCCAGTACCTGGCTTATCGTGAACTCAAGGCGGCGATAGAAACCTACAACGCTCGCGCGGCGACTGCAATCGTGCTTGACGCGCATACTGGCGAAGTCCTGGCCATGGTCAATCAGCCTGGGTTCAACCCCAACAATCGGGCAAACTTAAGGAGCACGGCATTCCGTAACCGCGCCGTAACGGATGTGTTTGAACCCGGATCTACCCTCAAACCCTTTACCATCGCTGTCGCGCTTGAAAGCGGCAAGTATGTGCCAGATACCTTGATCAATACTGCACCCGGTGAGCTTCAAATCGGGGCCAGAACTATCAGTGATCATCGTGACTATGGTTGGCTCAGCGTTGCGCAGGTGATTGAGAAATCGAGCAACGTGGGTGCAGCCAAGATAGCCCTGGCCATGAACAAGAACCATATCTGGAATATGTTTAGGAACGTGGGCTTTGGTGGGACTACGGGGAGTCGCTTACCGGGTGAGTCCTCAGGTTTAGTGAACGCACCATCGCGCTGGGTACCGATCGATCAGGCAAATGTCTCGTTTGGGTACGGGATCTCGGTGACTGCGCTACAACTTGCCCGCGCTTATGGCGCGCTGGCAAACGATGGATTGATGTTGCCGGTGACGTTGTTACGGCGCGATAACCCCGTACGCGCACGCAAGGTGATGTCACCTCGCACCGCAAGGCAAATCCGCGAGATGCTCGAGCTTGCAGTGAGTCGCACCGGAACCGGGCGTGCGGCTCAAGTATTGCACTACCGGGTAGCGGGAAAGACTGGAACGGTTCACAAACTCGTGTCTGGTAATTACGCCGAAGACCGATATGTCGCGTCTTTCGCCGGCATGGCACCGGCTTCCAACCCACGGTTGGTTATGGTGGTTACCGTCGATGAGCCTGGCGAACAGAAACACTTTGGTGGGCAAACGGCGGCGCCAGTGTTTAGTCGCGTTATGGCTGGTGCCTTGCGGTTGCTCAACATTCCGCCTGACCTTCCCGCGCAACCGGTGCGGTGGGCGGCGCCGGCCGGTAGCAACGAGACGACATGATTGCGATGAAAGCAAAAGATGACACTCCACATTCGTTGCGCGAACTTTTGGATGAAATAGTGGAGATATCGGTGGCTAACGACCGTGCGGTGAACGGATTGACCGTGGATAGTCGGCAAGTGCACGCCGGTGATTTGTTCATCGCAATTCCAGGGACGCTGGCCGATGGTCGCACTTATATTTCCGACGCGATAGCGCGTGGTGCAACCGCGGTGCTACGAGAGGCCGGCGGTGATTATGATTTCGATAGTTCACCGGTTCCGATTTTCAGTTGCAAAGACTTACGTACAAGAGTGGGAATCATCGCAGATCGGTTTTTCGGTTCGCCGTCAAGCAAACTATTGGTGATCGGCGTAACCGGCACCAACGGCAAGACCACCTGTACGCATCTTCTGGCTCAGGTATTGGGTCATGCGCAAAAACGTTGCGCATTAATCGGCACCGTAGGAGCTGGTTTTCCAGGCACTCTGGAGGCGATGGCGCTTACTACGCCAGACGCAATATCTGTACATGGCTTACTTGCAAGATTTCTACGCGAGGGCGCAACCCATGTTTGTGTGGAAGTGTCGTCACATGCCTTAGAGCAGGGGCGTAGTGTCGGTGTTGCCTTCGATTTGGCGATCTTTACAAATCTTTCGCGTGACCATCTCGATTACCATGGCAGCATAGATAGTTATGCTGAAGCTAAAGCACATCTGTTCAACGTCGATGGCTTGAAGCGAGCAGCGATTAATCAAGACGATCCATTCGGCCGCACGCTACTGCAACGTGTTCAAGGCAAGTTGGATGTAGTCAGTTTTGGTGTAGACGGTGGAGACGTGTGCGCACAGGAGATCCGACCTCTACAAGATGGTCTTGAGTTACGTGCGACCACGCCGTTAGGAGAAATCACATTGCATTGTCCGTTGTTCGGGCGCTTTAATGCGGTCAATGTGCTGGCTGTATTAGCGGCGTTACTTTCCTGCGGCATCAGTCTGGAGCAGGCGCGCGAAGGTTTGAGTCGGATAAGGCCAGTGGCGGGGCGCGTAGAACGCTTCGGTGGTGAAAACGGACAACCACTAGCGGTAGTGGATTATGCGCACACACCTGATGCGCTTGAGCAAGTGTTGCGTGCGTTACGCGAACACACGCAGGGTCGCCTGTATTGTGTCTTCGGATGCGGTGGCGATCGAGATCGCGGTAAGCGTCCCGAAATGGGTCGTGTGGCTGAGCGATTGGCCGATAAAGTTGTTCTCACCGATGACAACCCTCGCACCGAATCTGGTGACCGAATCGTTGCCGAGATTGCGGCAGGCATGAATGCCAAACCATGCATTGTTCGAAATCGTGCTAGTGCGATTCGTACCGCCATCGCCGAAGCCAATGCGAGCGATATCGTGCTGATTGCCGGCAAAGGGCATGAGGAGTATCAGCAGGTTGGTGATCGGCGTATGCCTTACAGCGATCGTGAAACGGTGCGAACCATCCTTGGAGCGGTCGCGTGATGTCGTTGGCGAAAGCGGCGGAGGTGCTAAATGCCCCCTTAACCGGTGCTGACCGGAGATTTTCCGGTGTAAGTACCGATACGCGTACGTTGGCACCGGGCGACTTATTCGTTGCGTTGCAAGGTCCCAATCACGACGGTCATCATTTTGTTGCTGCCGCCGCGCAAGCCGGTGCCGCGGGCGTGTTGTTGAGCCGAACCACTCGGACGGCGCTACCGTTGATAAAGGTTCCCGATACGCTCAGCGCCCTTGGAACCCTGGCGGCTGCTTGGCGCCGTCGATTCGACATTCCAGTTATCGCCATAACCGGTAGTAATGGTAAGACTACGGTAAAAGAAATGACGGCCGAGATCATGGCTGAAACGGGTCGCGGCTGCACGACGCGCGGGAATCTAAATAACGAAATCGGTGTCCCGCTGACGCTCTTGCGGCTAGATCCGGCCGATCGCTACGCGGTGATCGAACTCGGCATGAATCACCGCGGTGAAATCGAGTACCTCAGTCGACTCAGTCAGCCGACGATTGCCACCATAACCAATGCGGCAGAGGCTCATCTTGAGGGTGTGGGTAGTGTCGACGACGTAGCGCGCGCCAAGGGCGAGATATTTTCATCCCTGGCTAACACTGGGGTGGCGGTAATCAACGCAGATGATAAGTACGCGGACTTTTGGCGCGACTTGGCTTCGCCGAGGCGATGTCTGACCTTTGGGCTCGATAGCGACGCCGATATCACGGCAGACTACCGGGCCGATGCCACCGGCAGCCTTGTTCGAATTCGGACAACATATGGAGATATCGATATGCGATTACCTCTACTCGGCAAACACAACGTCAGCAATGCGCTTGCGGCAATCGCGAGTTCGATCGCGGCTGGCGCAGAGCTCGACCACGTTAAACGTGGGCTTGAGAAGCTGCAGTGCATCTCCGGCCGCCTCGAGATCAAGCCAGGATTAAACGGAGCATGTGTCATAGACGATACCTACAATGCGAACCCCGCGTCGCTAACCGCTGGCATCGAAGTACTCAAAGAATTTCCCGGTGACGCAGTTTTGGTGATCGGCGATATGGCCGAGCTCGGTAGCGCGGCGCCGGATATCCACCGCCGGGTTGGACAGCTTGCTAGAAGGTTTGGCATCAATCGATTGTTCGCGATCGGCGCCTTAAGTAAGTTGGCAGTTGATAGTTTCGGTGAGGGTGGCATGCATTTCTCCAGTCGGAGAGAGCTGGTAGAAGCACTGCTCCATCATCTAAATGCAGATACCACAGTGTTGGTGAAGGGGTCACGGGTCATGCGGCTCGAGCACGTTGTACAGAAGATTACGCAACCTGACATACTAGATACACGCGAGACGAACGCGAACTAAAGGCGAGACTGAATGCTGTTTTCTCTATTTGATTCGCTGACACAAGAATTCTCGTTTTTTAACGTTTTCCGATATCTTACGTTTCGTGGAATTCTTGGCATTCTCACTGCACTCGTAATTTGTTTCGTGGTCGGCCCTATGATGATACGTCGACTCGGATATCGTCAAATTCACCAAACAGTCCGAACAGATGGACCGGACACCCACACAACCAAATCCGGTACGCCAACAATGGGCGGTGCAGTTATCTTGGTGGCGATCCTTGCAGCAACACTGTTGTGGGCTGATCTTTCGAACCGATTCGTGTGGGTCGTGCTATTCACTACGCTTTCCTTCGGTGCTATCGGCTTAGTCGATGACTACAAAAAGCTGGCTAACAAAGATCCGCGTGGTATAGGGGCGGGCATGAAATTCTTATTGCAATCCATTGCCGGTTTGGCGGCTGCCCTGTTTCTCTATAACACAGCGCAAGCACCGGCTGAGACTGAGCTTATCGTTCCTTTTTTTAAGGACGTTGCGCTCAACCTTGGCCCATGGTTTGTGCTGCTCGCCTATCTCGTCATTGTTGGTTCGAGCAACGCGGTCAACCTTACCGATGGTCTCGATGGCCTGGCGGTCATGCCGACGGCGATGGTGGCGGGGGCGCTGGGGATCTTTGCTTACACCACTGGCCATGTGCAATTTGCGAACTACCTCGGCATCCCGTACGTCTCGGGCGTCGGCGAAGTACTTATCTTCTGCGCGGCACTGGTGGGGGCAGGGCTTGGGTTTCTCTGGTTTAACACCTATCCGGCGCAAGTTTTCATGGGAGACGTCGGCGCATTGGCGTTGGGTGCCGCCCTGGGCGTTATCGCAGTCGTGGTTCGCCAAGAGATCGTGTTGTTCGTGATGGGTGGCGTCTTTGTCATGGAGACTGTATCTGTGATGCTGCAAGTCGCATCCTACAAGCTTACGGGCAAACGCATGTTTCGAATGGCGCCGTTGCACCATCACTTCGAGCTCAAGGGATGGCCTGAGCCAAGGGTGATCGTGCGTTTTTGGATTATTACGGTGATCTTGGTGCTTATTGGGTTGGCAACTTTAAAGATTCGTTGAACATGCAGGCATTCGCGATGTTACGAGACAAACCGCAACGGGCGCTGGTAGTAGGCCTAGGACTTACAGGCCTTTCTTGCGCGCGTTATCTGGCGGCGCGTGACTACGACGTAACCGTTGTCGATGATCGTGAGCAGCCACCAATGTTGGGTGAGCTGACCGCCACCCTACGCCATGTAGATTGTCATACCGGTGCTTGGGACCCACGCCTGTTCGGTGATCCAGGTCTATTGGTAGTTAGCCCAGGCGTATCGTTAGGTGAGCCCCTAATCGCGAAAGCAATCGCTAACGGTACGCCGGCAATAGGGGATGTCGAATTGTTCGCGCAGGCGGTTACTGCACCGGTGCTTGCAGTTACGGGTGTAAATGGAAAGAGCACGGTCACCGCGCTACTTGGCGAGATGTGTCGCGAGGCGGGGCTGGATACGCGCGTCGGTGGCAATATAGGGGTGCCGATTCTATCTTTGCTCGAGTCGTCAAGTCCCGATGTTCACGTCGTGGAGCTATCAAGTTTCCAGTTGGAAACTACGTACAGTCTTAACGCGTTTAGCGCGACGGTACTCAATCTCAGTCGTGATCACATGGACCGCTACGATAGTCTCGAGCGATACGCAGCTGCCAAGGCCCGCGTGTTCAACGGTGACGGCATTATGGTCTTGAATCGAGACGACGATGCGGTATTGGCGATGGCCATATCAGGTCGACGCCAAATCCGTTTCGGACTCGGACCGCCACGTGGACATGAAGATTTCGGTCTGATCGAGGCGGACGGTGTCGAGTGGTTTGGAAACAGTGGGCAAGTCCGTGTCCCGGTTGACTGCGTGCCGTTGCAGGGACGCCACAACCTGGCGAATGTGCTGGCCGCCATGGCGCTTGCACATACGATGAATGTGCCAGCCGACGCCATGCGGCGTGCCATCAGTCGCTTTCAAGGATTGCCTCATCGAAGCCAAGTAGTGGCAGAGTACGCCGGCGTCACCTGGATCGATGATTCTAAGGCGACCAATGTGGGTGCCACGCACGCGGCTTTAACTGGCGAGACACGCCCGGTTGTATTGATCGCTGGCGGACAAAGCAAAGGCGCAAATTTTCGATTGCTCAAGGATGCGGTGGCCGCACATACCCGGGCTGTTGTCCTAATTGGACGTGACGCGGGGCTTATCGAGTCGGCGCTTGAGGGTGTGGCGCCGGTTACCCACGTTTCTAACATGATTGATGCGGTTACACGCGCCAACGAACTTGCTCAATCCGGAGACGTCGTGTTGTTGTCGCCGGGCTGCGCCAGCTTTGACATGTTCGACAACTATGCACACCGTGGAGAGGTTTTCGCTTCGACGGTGCGCGATCTGACTGGAAATGTGAAACCGTGACAGTCGACGTGCACAAATCTAAGCGACGCGTAGCTGGAAAACCGCGGCCAAGTTGTGATCTGTGGTTACTAGGTAGCGTCACCGCGTTGATCGTGCTTGGACTCGTGATGGTGTATTCGGCATCTATTTCTCTTGCCGAGCGTAGCATCGGCAACAGCGGTTATTTTTTGTGGCGCCAGATTATCGCCGTCGGTCTAGGCTGCATGTTTATGTATTTGGTTATGAGAACGCCAGCTCGGCTATGGGAGCTGGCGGGGCCCTATCTGCTGTTAGTTGGCATCGTGTTGCTCGTGTTGGTGTTATTGCCAGGGGTTGGTATTACTGTCAACGGAAGTTCACGTTGGTTGAGATTTGGGGTCATTAATGTGCAGCCCTCAGAATTTATTAAATTGTTCATGGTGGTTTATGTCGCAGGCTACTTTGTGCGAAGGCGCGAAGAGCTAAGAAACTTCACTCAAGGTGTTGTCATCATCGGCTTAGTCGTCACCGCAATAGGTATATTGCTTTTGCAGGAACCGGACCTCGGCGCGGTTGTCGTTGTATGTGCAACAGTGCTCGGTATGCTGTTCCTAGCCGGCGTACGTTTTTGGCATTTCGGTATCGTAGCGGTGGCCGGTGTTGTGACGGTGGGGCTGCTGACGGTTATTTCACCATATCGCCTTCAACGCATGGTGACCTTCCTAGATCCGTGGGCCGATCCCTTCAATAGTGGATTTCAGCTGGTGCAGGCCTTGATCGCATTTGGTCGTGGTGAATGGTTTGGAGTTGGGCTAGGGGCAAGCGTACAAAAACTTTATTACCTGCCGGCGGCGCATACCGATTTCCTTTTCGCCGTTACGGCTGAAGAACTTGGTTTGTTGGGCGTGATTACCGTGCTTGTTTTATTCGGAATCGTGATCACTCGTGCGTTTGTAATTTCGAAGGAGGCGGAACGATCGGGACTGCTCTACTCGGCGCGGCTCGCACAGGGCATCGGATTGCTAATCGGCATACAGGCGACGATTAATATGGGCGTGAATATGGGTTTATTGCCGACCAAAGGATTGACGCTGCCCTTCATGAGTTACGGCGGTAGCAGCATGATGATAAGCCTGATCGCGGTGGGCTTGTTATTTATGGTTGAACGCGAAACCCGTCTGCACGCATGGGGTGTGCGTTGAGCAATGTCATGGTAGTCGCGGGCGGAACCGGTGGGCACGTGTTTCCTGGGTTAGCGGTGGCCGAATACTTGCGGAGCCAGGGTATAGACGTGGTGTGGATGGGAACACGGGCAGGCCTGGAATCGCGCGCGGTGCCGGCGGCCGGCTTCGAGATCGAATGGATAGCAATCCGCAGTTTGCGCGGTCGTGGCTTTATGGGGTGGCTGCTGTTGCCAATTAGATTAATGGTGGCAATAACACAATCGCTGCGTATTATGCTGCGGCGGCACCCGGACGTGGTGCTGGCGATGGGGGGTTTCGTGGCCGGCCCCGGTGGCGTGGTTGCTTGCCTATTACGCAAACCGCTCTTGATCCATGAACAAAATGCGGCTGCCGGGTTGACCAACCGTTGGTTGGCCCTGTTTGCAAACCAAATTCTGGCTGGCTTTCCAAATGCCTTTAAACACCGGCCGCGGGCCAGGCATGTTGGCAATCCGGTGCGGCGAGAAATCGCCGGGTTGTCGGCGTCACAGTTCGGCACCATACAAGAAGGCCGTTTACATCTGTTGATATTGGGAGGCAGTCAAGGTGCCCAAATATTCAACCAGGTGGTGCCCGAGGCGTTGCGTGGACTCACCAAGGATGATAGCCCCGATGTTTGGCACCAGTGCGGCGAGCGCTGGCTGGAATCAACGCGGGCCGCATACCGGGGTATCCCCGCTAAGGTCGATGTCAGCGCCTTCATTGACGACATGGCGGCCGCCTATCGTTGGGCCGATTTAATCATCTGTCGGGCCGGTGCCATGACGATCGCCGAGCTCACGGTTGCCGGTTGCGCAGCAATCCTTGTGCCGCTACCGCACGCGGCCGACGATCATCAGACAGCCAACGCCAGGTTTCTGGTGGAACGCGAAGCCGCCATTCTCCTTCCGCAGCAAGAGTTCTTGGCGTCGCGCGTGGGCGATCTGCTTACACGGTTTAATAGCAACCGCCAGTTGCTCACGAAGTTGGCGGTTAACGCCCGTCGTTGTGCTATGCCTGGCGCAGCACAAACGGTCGGACAGCTATGCATGGAGGCGATGCATGCATAATTGGGTTAAACGTATCCATTTCGTTGGTATCGGCGGGGTTGGCATGAGTGGGATCGCCGAGGTTCTCAATAATCTGCACTTTGATGTCTCCGGTTCGGATGTCCGAGAGAGCACCAACACCCGCCGGTTGACGGCACTTGGCATACCGGTACACATTGGCCACGAGTCGACGCTTGTCAAAGGCGTTGATGCGGTTGTTGTGTCTTCAGCCATCAACGGTACGAATCCGGAAGTGATGGCGGCGAAGAAAGCCAAAATACCTATAGTGCCACGAGCCGAGATGTTGAGCGAGTTAATGCGATTTCAACGCGGTATCGCTATCGCCGGCACGCATGGCAAGACAACCACTACCAGCTTGATTGCCAGTGTACTGGCGGAGGGTGGACTGGACCCGACATTTGTGATCGGTGGCCAACTCAACAGTGCTGCGAGTAATGCCCGTTTGGGTTATGGCGAATACTTAGTAGCGGAGGCCGATGAGAGTGACGCCTCATTTCTTCATCTGCAGCCGTTCGTCGCGGTGATCACAAACATCGACAACGACCATCTCAGTACTTACGCGGGTGACTTCGAAAAGTTAAAACAGACGTTTGTCAGCTTCTTACACAACCTGCCGTTCTACGGCCTTGCCATTGTATGTTTGGATGATCCTGTCGTGCGCGAAATCGTTTCCGAAATCAACAAGCCCATAGTGACGTATGGCACCAGCGCGGAAGTCAATGTCCGTGCTCGCAACATAGAACAACAAGGCTTGCAGATGCGCTTTACGGTGGATTTGCCTGACCATCCAGAATGGCTTGAGCTTACGCTCAACCAACCGGGTGCACATAATGTATTGAATGCATTAGCTGCAGTCGCAGTTGCGCGTGAGCTTGGTGTAGCGAAACAGGCGATCGTCAGCGGGCTGGCCAATTTTTCTGGAATCGGGAGGCGATTTCAGGTGCTGGGCCAACTATCTCTCGGTGATGGCGACGTCATCTTGGTCGATGATTATGGACATCATCCACGAGAGCTTGCGGTCACTACGTCAGCGGCACGACGTGGGTGGCCAGACCGGCGATTAGTAGTGGCGTTTCAACCGCACCGCTATAGCCGTACCCACGATTTGCTTGATGACTTTAGCGTCGTGTTAAACGACATCGATACGCTTGTGATTACCGAAACGTATAGCGCTGGTGAATCGCCGATAAGCGGTGCCGATGGCCGTGCCTTGTGTCGTGCGGTACGCGCTCGCGGGAAAATGGATCCGATTTTTGTTGAAGATATCGAACTGTTGGCTGACACACTCAGCGAAATCCTGCGTCCGAATGATCTGTTGTTAACCATGGGCGCCGGCAGCATTGGCCAGGTGGCAAGCATGCTACCCGAGGCGCTTGCACAGAGATGGAAATGATCGTGACGCACAATAAAGGCAGCTTGCGAGGCCAGTTGCGGGTCAACGAGCCTATGTCCAAACATACCAGTTGGCGTGTCGGTGGTTATGCAGATTATTTCTACGTGCCAGCAGATATCGCCGATCTGGGCATGTACCTGAATAGTTTACCAGCCGAACAACCCGTGTACTGGCTTGGCCTTGGCAGCAATATGCTTGTACGCGATGGCGGAATACGAGGTTGCGTAATCGCCACGAGTGGCGCGCTCAACCGTTTACAGATGGTGGCTGAACATCGTGTGCGCGTGGAAGTTGGTGTTGCTGTTGCCAAAGTTGCACGGTTCACAGTTGACCGCGGCCTGACCGGCGCGCAGTTCTTGGCTGGGATTCCTGGAACCATGGGCGGCGCGCTGGCTATGAACGCCGGCGCGTTTGGCGGCGAGACCTGGGACATCGTCGATAAAGTGGAAACCATCGACCGCCAAGGCCGGGTACGCAACCGCATGCGCTCTGATTTCGAGATTGGCTACCGGCGTGTAACCGGACCTGCAGATGAATGGTTTGTGGCTGCACATTTACAACTTGCCCAGGGTGATGCCATAGAAGGAAAGTCGAACATCAGGATATTGTTGGCGAAGCGGACCCAAACCCAACCAACTCAAATCCCAAACGCTGGTTCGGTTTTTAAGAATCCACCGGGCGACTATGCCGCACGCTTAATCGAAGCAAGTGGGATGAAGGGGCTATGTGTTGGCAAGGCCTGTGTGTCACAGGTGCACGCAAATTTTATCGTCAACATTGGCGGTGCTACTGCGGCCGATATTGAAGACCTCATGCACATTGTTCACAAAGGCGTCGAACAGCAGCAGGGCGTTACGTTGGAAACGGAAGTGCGAATAGTTGGTGAGCTTTAATGACAAGAGTTAATAGGCGTAATACAGCAAAGGTGCGCATTGGCTTTGCGAAGCGTCTGAACAACTTGCTTTGGGACGACAGCACTCCATTCCGGGCTGGGATGACGATGTTGGCGGCGCTAGTGCTTCTGGTTTTCACCGCGCTCGTGCTCGACTGGCTGTTGCGCGCGGACAATTTCCCGATCGCTAATGTGAATTTTGAAGGCCGATTTGAGAATGTAACGCGCGACCATCTGGTCGCAGCTGTAGCTGTAAAGGGCCATGTACGTGGAAATTTCTTTGCCGCGGATTTGAACTCGATGAAAGAGCATGTTGAATCTATACCCTGGGTGTATCGCGCATCCGTGCGCCGCCAATGGCCGCGCGATCTGCATATCCGCTTCGAGGAGCAAGAATTGGTGAGCAAATGGGGTAAGGATGCATGGCTGAATCGTTCGGGCGAGTTAGTGAGGTTGGATAGCGCTCATCCGTCGGATGTACTCCCAGAGTTGCGAGGACCAGAAGGTACTCACGCTCACGTGCTTGCGCGCTATCAGGATTTTAGCGAATTGCTGCGACCAGTTTCGGTGCGGATCGTGGGCATCACATTGACACCCCGGCGCACATGGCGGCTACAGCTCGATAGTGGTGTAACGCTTATTCTCGAACGCGAGGGTCCTGACGCAAAGATCAAACGCTTCTCACGCGTTTATCGGCACGCACTGGCAAAGTATGAAACCAAGATCAAACAGGTGGACTTGCGCTACACGAATGGGTTTGCGGTGGAATGGTCAGTTCCACGCACTACCGTCGTTTCAAAAGCGAATATGACTATCACACAGTGATGGAACCAAGAGGTGAACTATGTCTAGGCGGGAAGACGAAAAACTAATTGTAGGACTCGATATCGGCACCTCCAAGGTGTTGGCGATCGTGGGGGAGACGTGTCCGACGGGTGAGATCGAAATCATAGGGGTAGGACACCATCCTGCACGGGGAATGAAGAAAGGGGTGGTGGTAAATATCGAATCTACCGTGCAGTCAATTCAACGCGCCGTAGAGGAGGCCGAACTTATGGCCGGTTGCCAAATCCATTCGGTCTACGCTGGGATCGCGGGTAGCCACATAAACAGTTTCAATTCACATGGAATCGTTGCAATCAAAGACAAAGAAGTTGCCGGCGGAGATGTGGGTCGCGTCATCGAGGCGGCCCGTGCGCTGGCGATCCCAAACGATCAAAAGATCTTGCACATCTTGCCACAAGAATATGTGATCGATAAACAAGATGGCGTACGCGAGCCACAGGGCATGTGTGGCGTGCGGCTAGAAGCCAAGGTGCATATTGTCACCGGTGCCGTAAGCGCGGCACAGAACATCATTAAGTGCGTTCGTCGATGCGGACTCGAGGTCGATGACGTCGTGCTCGAACAGATTGCGTCAAGTACATCTGTGCTCACAGAGGACGAAAAAGAGCTTGGCGTTTGCTTGGCCGACATCGGTGGTGGGACAACAGACATCTCTGTTTTTACGGAAGGTGCCATACGTCACACGGCGGTGATTCCGATCGCGGGGGATCAAGTTACTAACGATATTGCGGTCGCGTTGCGCACACCGACGCAACATGCAGAGGACATTAAGATGAAATATGGGTGCGCTCTGACCGAACTGGCGCGCCGCGACGAGACAATAGAAGTCCCTAGCGTCGGCGATCGCCCGCCACGGAAGCTATCTCGTCAGACTCTGGCTGAGGTGATCGAACCGCGAATTGAGGAGCTATACGGTTTGATTCTGGCGGAGCTGCGACGTAGTGGCTTCGAAGAGGTCATGGGCTCTGGCGTCGTGTTAACCGGCGGCAGTTCAAAGATGGTGGGAATGATCGATCTGGCGGAAGAAGTGTTTCATATGCCGGTACGACTTGGCATTCCGCAGTATGTTGGTGGGTTGACTGGGGTGATCCACAACCCGATTCACGCAACCGGTGTTGGGCTCGTCTTGTATGGAGCACAAAGTAAGGATGGCTTGCCTTATCTAGCCCACGCGAATTCAACTACGGGTTTCAAGAGCGTGTTCGGCAAGGCTAGGAATTGGTTCCAGGGAAATTTCTGATGTGCAGCGAAATTATTTGTTTTGCAGTGTTAAGAGGATATTTGCATTTTTCAAGCATCCCGAAACAGGAGACACTAAGCTATGTTTGAGTTGATGGATACATATGGCCAACAGGCCATTATCAAAGTAATCGGCGTCGGCGGCGGCGGCGGAAATGCCGTCGATCATATGGTTGCCGTCGATATTGAGGGTGTTGAATTCATTAATGCCAATACAGATTCTCAGGCACTCAAGAAATCGAACGCACGGACCATACTGCAACTTGGCGCGAATCTAACCAAAGGTCTCGGTTGCGGCGCGGATCCCGCTATCGGTCGGCAAGCCGCCGTCGAGGATCGCGAACGAATCGCCGAGGCACTAGCCGGTGCGGACATGGTGTTCATCACGGCTGGTATGGGCGGTGGTACAGGTACCGGCGCTGGCCCCATCGTGGCACAGGTCGCCCAAGACATGGGTATTCTTACTGTTGCCGTGGTGACTAAGCCATTTCCCTTCGAGGGCAACAAACGCATGTCGATAGCGGAGGACGGTATCCGTGAATTGACCGAGTACGTTGATTCCATAATCACGATTCCGAACGAAAAGCTGCTCACCGTACTTGGCAAGGGCGCTACACTCCTGAATGCGTTTAGTAAGGCCAATGAAGTGCTGCAGGGCGCGGTACAAGGTATTGCCGAATTAATCACGCGACCGGGCCTCATAAACGTGGACTTCGCCGATGTTCGTACGGTGATGTCGGAGATGGGGATGGCAATGATGGGATCGGCCGCTGCCACCGGCGAGGACCGTGCCGCCCAAGCCGCGCTCGCGGCGATATCGAGCCCGCTGCTCGAGGACATCAACATCTCTGGTGCGCGTGGTCTGCTCGTTAACGTCACCGCCGGTCTCGACATGTCTATCGGTGAGTTCGAGGAAGTCGGCAATACCGTCAAAGAGTTTGTCGCCGACGACGCCACCGTTGTGGTGGGGACGGTTATTGAACCGGATATGCAAGAAGAACTCCGAGTAACCATCGTCGCTACTGGTCTGGGTCAAGGTCAGAAGCGAACCCAACCGTATCAAGTTATTCGCACCGGTACTGGGACCACGGATTACGAGGCGCTGGATACACCTACCGTCATCCGCAATCGTCGTGGTGGTTACCAGGAGGCGCCCCAGGGAGAGGCGGCGCTGGAGTACCTAGATATCCCGGCATTTTTGAGAAGGCAAGCGGATTAATCCCAGAAATCAGTAGGTTGCAGAAGCCTACCTATTGCCAATGGGGGTCATAAGCTATACTGGACACAGGCAAGCTTTTAAATTAATAATATCCGCTAGCTCTGAAAATAGCGGTGGAACGTTCGCCCCAGGCGGGCACCTGGATGGGTGCTGGTTCACCATCATAAATAATTCATAGTTTATAAATTCGAAACTAGAACGGCTAGCCCGCTAGGGATCGGGTGGGTGTAACGCGGGGAGCGCATTAAAAACTATCAGGGAGCGCATTAAAAACTATAAATGATCAGACAACGGACACTGAAGAATGTCATCCGGGCAACGGGAGTAGGGTTGCATACCGGTAGCAAGGTTTATCTGACCTTGCGTCCCGCCCCCTGCGAAACCGGCATCATCTTTCGGCGCATCGATCTGGACGAATCTCTGGAGATTCGAGCGTGTCCGGAGAATGTCACCGATACACGCTTCTCTACTACACTCGAACGCGACGGCGTCAGGGTTTCCACAGTTGAGCATTTGATGTCGGCATTCGCCGGTCTCGGTATCGATAATGCCTATGTCGACCTAACAGCAGCGGAAGTTCCGATTATGGATGGGAGCGCTGGGCCGTTCGTTTTTCTCATCCAGTCAGCGGGTATTGAGGAACAATCCATGCCTAAGCGCTTTATGCGTATTCGCAAGAGGATCCGCCTAGAGGACGGTGACAAATGGGTTGGATTTGAACCCTTTGAGGGCTTTAAGGTCTCGTTCGCAATTGAGTTCGATCACCCATTGTTTACGCGAGTCCCCGATGTGGCGAGCCTAGATTTCTCGACGACTTCGTTTGTAAGAGAGGTCAGTCGTGCACGTACCTTCGGGTTTATGCGCGACATTGAGAGCTTGCGACAAGCCGGATTCGCGCGTGGCGGCGGCTTGGATAACGCTATCGTTTTGGATAACTTTCGAATAATGAATGATGACGGACTGCGCTACGAGGACGAGTTCGTCAAACATAAGGTGCTCGATGCTATCGGTGATTTATATCTGCTTGGGCACCCTTTGATCGGTGCATTTAGTGCCCATAAGTCCGGCCATTGTTTGAACAATCGACTGCTGCGTAGGCTGGTTGCTGATAAGGCCGCATGGGAGTTGATCTCCTACGATGAAAGTGAGCAAGCGCCGATTGCCTTTGTTCAGCCAGTGCCCGCGATCTAGCGCCGGCGAACTGAGGCGCGTAGTTAATTGTCGAAAACATAAAAAAGGTATTGGGTAGGGAACTATGAATCTGATAATTGTTCCCGATAAAGCAACGACGGGACAGAGCTCGTGCCTCTCCCACCGCCAAATCGGCGTCATGGCGCTCGCGGGGCTGGTGCTATTGCCGTTAGTGGTGGGTCAGGTGTTTTATCGGATCCATGATCGATTACGCGGCGATCACGGCCCCGCCGCCGCCGTGGTGGCGGTGCATCAACAAGAGCTCGTGGCGCAACGGGCCGCCATTGCCACCACCCGGGCCCGTACCGAGGCCCATGTCAATGCCCTCGCCCAACGCCTAGGCCAACTACAGGCACAGATGTGGCGCTTAAATGCCCTGGGCTCCCATCTCGCCCGCATGGCCGGCCTAGACAAAAACGAATTCGATTTCACCCGTGAACCGGCCATGGGGGGACCGATGCCGCGCCCCGCCATCGAACCGGTGGCGCCGGTGCTGTTCCCGGCCTTAGATGCGCTCGATACCCGCTTGGCGAACCAGGCCGAGCGCCTGCAGGCCTTAGAGACCCTATTACTGAATCGTCAACTCGAGGCCGCGGTCACGCCGTCTGGCTGGCCGGTGCAAGGCGGCTGGATATCATCGGGCTTTGGCTGGCGGGTCGACCCGTTTAGCGGTCGCCGGGCACTCCACGAAGGGGTGGATATCGCCTCGCGCTTAGGCTCGTCGATCCATGCCATGGGCGATGGCGTGGTCAGTCATGCCGGGCCCAAGGCCGGCTATGGCCTCATGGTTGAAGTCACCCACGGCAATATCGTCACCCGCTATGCCCATGCCACCGCGGTGTTGGTCAAGGTCGGGGATCGCGTGGATCGCGGTCAACCGGTGGCCACCGTTGGCACCTCTGGGCGCTCCACCGGCCCCCATCTTCACTTTGAGGTGTTGCGTCAAGGCAAGGCCGTTAACCCCGGCCCATATCTGGACACGTATAAGCATTCCTAAAACTGTTAGTCCCTGCATTTTTGCTCCATAATTCCTTATTTTCTGTTTTCTGCTAGCTTAAAGTTGGCATAAGGCATTCCCTTTTTCTGTGAGCATGAATCCGATACGAACGGCCGTAGATCTGGCACGAAAAGCTTTTGGCACCCGCAACGAGCGCTTGATCAAGCAAATGATGCGCGAGGTCGCTCGCATCAATGCGCTTGAAGAGGACTTAAGCAAACTGTCAGATGCGGAGTTGCGTGCCAAGACCGATGAATTCAAAGCACGTGTTGCTCAAGGTGAAACTCTTGAAGGGCTGATGCACGAGGTCTTTGCAGTTGTGCGTGAAGCCGCCAAACGTAGCTTGGAGATGCGCCACTTTGACGTTCAGTTAATAGGCGGCATGGTTCTGCACCAAGGTAAGATCGCGGAAATGCGTACCGGTGAGGGTAAGACGCTGGTAGCGACGCTAACCGCCTATCTCAATGCACTTAGTGGCAAAGGGGTTCACATCGTTACTGTCAATGACTACCTGGCCCGCCGTGATGCCGCGTGGATGGGCAAGATCTACAACTTCCTAGGTATGAGTGTCGGGGTAGTGGTTTCCCATCAACCGCCGGATGAGAAGCGCGAAGCCTACGCGGCCGATATTACCTATGGTACGAACAATGAGTTTGGTTTCGACTACCTGCGCGACAACATGGCATTTCGTACTGCCGACCGCTACCAACGTGGTCTTAACTTCGCGATCGTAGATGAGGTAGATTCGATCCTGATCGACGAGGCACGTACGCCGCTGATTATCTCTGGGCCGGCCGAAGAAAGCACAGACCTTTATCGGAAGATCGACAGCATCATCCCGAAGCTCCAAAAGCAGGAGGTCGAGGATGGGCCGGGCGACTATTCGCTTGACGAAAAGACCAAACAGGCGTTTTTGACGGAGGCTGGACACGAGCATGTAGAACAACTGCTGTCGCATGCAGGACTGCTCGAGACTGGCAGTAATCTCTACGATGTCGGCAACATCATGTTGTTACACCATTTGAACGCCGCCCTGCGTGCCCACACGTTGTACCACCGCGAAGTTGATTACATCGTTAAGGACAGTGAGGTCGTTATCATCGATGAGTTTACCGGCCGTATGATGGCAGGTAGACGCTGGTCCGAAGGTCTGCACCAAGCGGTGGAAGCAAAGGAGGGTGTGGCCGTCCAGAGCGAGAATCAAACGCTAGCTTCCATCACCTTCCAAAATTACTTCCGCCTATATGGAAAACTGGCAGGCATGACGGGAACTGCGGATACTGAGGCATTCGAGTTTCAACAGATCTACGGGCTCGAGGTGGTGGTGATCCCGACCCACATGCTTATGGTGCGAGACGACCTCGGCGATCTGGTCTATCGCACCGCGCCCGAAAAGCGTGTTGCCATTCTCGAAGACGTAAAGGATTGTCATGAGCGCGGCCAACCGGTGCTGGTCGGTACCGCTTCGATTGAGAGCTCGGAACAACTGTCTGGCATGTTCAAGCAAGCGCAGATTCCGCACCAAGTGCTGAACGCCAAGCAACACGAGCGCGAAGCACAGATTGTAGCCCAGGCGGGTCGACCAGGAACGGTTACCATCGCTACCAACATGGCTGGGCGCGGCACCGACATCGTATTGGGTGGTAATCTCGAGAAGGAACTAGAAGAGATCGGCGACGATGAAGAACAAAGGAAGCGCGTTCGGGAAGACTGGAACCAACGCCATCAACAGGTGGTGAATGCCGGTGGCCTACATGTGGTGGGTACTGAAAGGCACGAGTCGCGTCGCATCGATAACCAACTTAGAGGAAGGTCTGGTCGTCAGGGCGATCCCGGTTCTTCGCGTTTCTATTTGTCCTTGGAAGACAATCTCATGCGCATCTTCGGATCCGATCGTGTATCGGGCCTGATGCAGAAACTAGGGATGCAAGAGGGTGAGGCCATCGAGCATCGTTGGGTTACGCGTGCGATTGAGAACGCACAACGTAAGGTGGAGGCGCGGAACTTCGACATCCGTAAACAGTTGCTTGAATACGATGATATCGCCAACGACCAGCGTAAAGTGATTTACGAGCAGCGCAATAATCTAATGGAGGTCGACGACATATCTGAAAGCATCACTGTGATTCGACAGGACGCCGTCGATGAGATCATCAGTCAGAGCATCCCACCCGGCAGCCTGGAAGAACAGTGGAATGTCCCGGCCCTAGAAGAAGATCTGCATCGCGAATTCGATATCAAGCTGCCGATCGGCGCGTGGTTAGCAGGGGATGATAGTCTTGATGAAGAAAAGTTGCGTAAGCAAATTCTGGCGAAGATAGAAGAACCCTATGCGCAGAAGGCGACCGCCTATGGCGACGAGGTCATAAGGCATCTGGAAAAAGTGGTCATGCTCGACGTTCTAGATCGGCAATGGAAGGATCATCTTGCCGCCATGGATCATCTACGCCAAGGCATTCACTTACGCGGCTACGCCCAGAAGAACCCCAAGCAAGAGTATAAACGCGAAGCGTTTGAGCTGTTCGCCGAGATGCTTGAAAATATTAAACGCGAGGTAATCGGTTTACTTACCCGTATCAGAATTCAAACAGTTGAAGATGTCGATGCGCTTGAAGCACATCCTCGCCGCCAGCAACCGATGCAATATCGCCATCCCTCTCTCCAAGCCGAGGAAGCTGACGGCGAGGATGCAGAAGTAGCGACGGTACAACAACCGATCGTGCGCAAGCATCGTAAGATCGGTCGCAACGAACCTTGCCCTTGTGGTTCAGGTAAGAAGTACAAGCATTGTCACGGGCGACTTACTTAGTCGTGAACCGTGAACCGTAGGCCGTGAACTGTAACCGCTTATATTGCTGCCCGACTTATTACTGACGTATCACGACTTACGAATCACGGATAACTATCAATGGCAGTCGGCTTATCACAGTTGCCCACCCTGTATCCGGTTAAAGGGATTCGGCTCGCGACCGGTTCGGCTGGTATTAAGTATAAGGACCGCCCCGATCTCGTGGTTATCGAGATTGCACCCGGCGCGCAAGCCGCGGGTGTCTTCACCCGCAACCGCTTTTGCGCCGCCCCGGTGATTGTGGCCCGCAAACATATCGCCGAAATGCCGCCGCGCGCATTGCTAATCAATGCCGGCAATGCCAATGCCGGCACCGGCGACCTTGGTATTGGCGATGCGTTGGCATGCTGTGATGCCCTGGCTGAGCAATTGGGTTGCAGCGGCCAAGAGGTGGCACCGTTCTCAACCGGCGTTATTGGCGAACGTTTGCCACGTGAAGCAATAATCGATGCGTTGCCGGCGTGCGTTGGGCAACTCGCGGAATCGAGTTGGGCCGATGCGGCGCACGGCATCATGACGACAGACACGCTGGCCAAAGGGGTATCACGCGAATTCGAGGTCGAGGGGAGCTCGCTTACTATTACTGGTATCGTCAAAGGCGCCGGCATGATATGCCCAAATATGGCGACCATGCTCGCGTTCATTGCAACCGATGCTTCCGTAACTCGCGACGTCCTTCAGGAATGTATCAACCAAACCGTTACACACTCGTTTAACCGCATCACCATAGACGGAGATACGTCTACCAATGATTCTTTCGTCTTGGTCGCGACTGGCCAAGGGCAAGCACCCCTTATCGATAACGCTGATAGCGTTGAGTTCATGCAGCTGGCGCAGGTGGTGTCTCAGGTCACAAGCGAACTCGCACAGGCGATCGTGCGTGATGCCGAGGGGGCGACAAAATTCATTACCATTGATGTCAGTGGCGGCGTGAGTGAGGCCGAGTGTCTTGAGGTTGCGTATACGATAGCGCATTCGCCGCTAGTCAAAACGGCGTTCTTTGCCAGCGATCCAAACTGGGGACGCATTCTCGCGGCTATCGGTAGAGCTAAGATTCCCGCGCTCGACGTTCGCTCGGTGTCGATTTACCTCGATGAGGTTCGTATCGTAAACCAAGGCGCCGTCGATCCTGAGTACACCGAGTCCCGTGGTCAGGCGGTGATGGACCAACCGGAGATCGACCTCAAGGTTGATCTTGGCATGGGGTCGACGACAGCGCGCATATGGACGTCGGATCTGTCACACGACTATGTCCAGATCAACGCCGAATATCGCAGCTGACGGCGCGGTACACGTTGCCGTTGGCGTTATTACCGATGGAGCTCGGGTTCTTGTTTCTCAACGAGGGGTTGGTAGTCATCAAGCCGGTAAATGGGAGTTTCCGGGCGGCAAGCTAAGAGCCGACGAGAGCCCTCGCGAGGCGTTGACCCGCGAGCTCGAAGAGGAGCTTGGGGTGCAAGTGCGTGCGGCCTATCCGCTCATTCAAATTCGACACAGCTATCCCGACAAGCAAGTACTTTTGGATGTTTGGCGTGTGACGGATTACGGTGGCGTGCCACACGGACGCGAGAGCCAGGTCATTGATTGGGTCAATCAAGATCGACTGAGGAAACTTGATTTACCGGCGGCTAACGAGGCGATTGTAGCCGCCGCCTGTCTACCGGCACTTTATGTCATTAGCGACGCTCACCGGCTCGGCCCTAGCGTGTTTTTGCGAAAGCTGGAACGCGGGCTCAAGGCCGGCGTGCGGCTGGTACAGCTTCGCGAACCGCACCTGTCCGCACAAGCATACTGCAATCTCGCGCAACAAGTGGGCGATCTCTGTCGTCGTCACCTTGCCGAGCTCCTGCTTAACGCCACGCCGGAAATGGTCATGGATTGCAACGCCGACGGAATTCATCTGAATAGTCAACGGCTGCGGGCGTTAACAACACGACCGTTAACTGAGAACCACTGGGTCGGTGCTTCAGTACATGATACGGAAGAGCTGGAGATTGCCTCCCGCCTGGGAGTGGATTTTGTTGCATTGGCGCCGGTACTAGCGACGGGCAGTCATCCAAGAGCCACGCCACTCGGATGGCAAAATTTCAAAGAACTTTGCGCCACCGTTAATACCCCAGTTTATGCGCTCGGCGGCATGCACGCCGAACATTTACTGGTAGCGCGCGACGCGGGGGCGCAAGGGCTTGCCATGATCAGTGGGGTTTGGGATGCGGGAGATATGGAAGCAGTTGTTCGCGCGATTGAGGGCGCGAATTGATAGAGGGTGACTTGACCGAGAGGACGAAAACCAAAACTTCGTTGTTCACCTTGTGACACGTAAGGATGCACTAATGCCGCGAGCGCATGGATGTGCAGCAGCGGCCTCGGCTTGCTTGAAAGGGCGAAAACCCGCAACCAGCCGGCCTAGACCGGCATTGCCATATTTGGTGATAGACTGAGTTCATTGATGGGAAAACAAGTTCATCGATCGAAAGTCTTATCGTGAGCGTATGGGTACCATCAGAAATCGAAGGTGTGAAGATTCTTAATCGATGAGCGTTCGCATAGTACAACTCACAGATCTGCACCTATACCAAGACCCGGCTGGTCGATTGGCCGGGGTACCAACATGGGCCACCTTCCGTTCGGTACTGGAGCAGGTTGGAAGGCAGCAAAGTGATCTCGACTATCTGATACTGACCGGCGATATTGCACAAGACGAGGCGCTCGAGACGTATCTGATGCTGCGCGAGGCGCTCGGGAGTTGGGTGGCCCGCTGTCGAATTATCCCCGGTAATCACGACGATCGGGTCAATCTGCGAAAAGCCTTTCCTGAATTGTTCTCGGAAAACGAAGGCGCTCTCACCTTCGAGTTATCGGCCGGTGGCTGGCGCATCATCGGCCTTGATTCGCATGTCCCGGGCGAGGTCAGGGGCCGTGTAGACGGTGTCCAGCTAGCGTGGCTGAGAACGAAACTGGCGAGTGCGCTTGGTACGCCGACCTTGCTTTTTGTTCATCATCCTCCAATTCCCATTAATGTTGCCTGGATCGATAAGCTCGGCCTCGATGAGGCTACCGGGCTTGTCGAACTCATTGAGACGTCCCCCGACATAAAGGTTGTCTGCGCCGGTCATGTGCACCAAGCGTTTGCAGGACGTATCGGCTTGGCAGAAATTTATACGACGCCTTCGACCTGTGTGCAGTTCGCGGCTCGCGCTGAGAAGGAATTCGATACCCAAATGGCAGGCTATCGTACGTTCACGCTCGACGAGGATGGACATCACACCGAGGTCCATCGTCTGTTGGAAAATGTTAACGGCTAGAGGAGCCGGAGCAACATGGTCCTTAGGGTCAGGTGGTTAGGAGGGTCTCGCCGGTGTTAAGGGCGAACCCAGGCGCCTAACCCACTACTCGCGGGCTAGGGTCAGGTAGCGCCGATGTAATTTTTCGACTTGGGCTTCTAAGCTCGCCAGGTCGGCATTATTTTCGATCACATCGTCGGCGTGGCGTAGCCGTTCGCTACGTTCGATTTGAGCGGCGATTATTTTTCTGACCTCGGCTTCGCTAAGCCTGCTACGTGCACCAACGCGCTGTACCTGTTTTTCTTCATCGAGGTCGACCACGAGCACTCGCTCCACAAGATCGAGTTGGTCGGCCTCAATGAGTAGCGGGATAACGATGACACAATAGGGCGCATCCAACTCGAGCGATCGGTGATGGATCTCAGTTCTAACCCGCGGGTGTAAGATGGCCTCCAGTTCTTGGCGTCGTTGGGTGTTATCGAAGACAAGCTGGCGCAGTTTATCTCGGTCGATGTTGCCGTCATCATCAACGATGGCACGACCGAAGGCCTCGATGATCTCATCGTATGCCGGTTGGTATGGGGTCACCAGCGCCCGTGCGATCTCATCGGCATCAATGACGGGTACACCATGGCCGGCAAACATGTCGGCGACAGTCGTCTTGCCGCTGCCAATACCGCCAGTGAGGCCAATCCGTAACATGTCCCTAGTCGGTGAACGGTTTACTCAGTTTAGTCCTACGAACTGTAGATAGAAGCGCGTCATATCATTTCCCCACAGCAAGGCGATCCAGCCCGCTGCACACAGGAAAGGACCGAACGGAATGGGCAGTTGTCGGTCACGCCCCAGCATCAGGATCAGCGCGCCACCCACAATCGCGCCCACGAAAGACGCCAATAGAATGATCAATGGCAGGCTTTGCCAACCGAGCCACGCCCCAAATGCGGCAAACAGTTTAAAATCGCCATATCCCATACCCTCTTTGCCGGTTATCAGCTTAAAGATATGGAACACGCTCCACAGCGACAGATAACCGGCGACGGCGCCGATGACGGCGCTGGTCAAAGGCGCGAAGGTTGGGTTTGGGTACAGGTTAACCAAAAGCCCGACCCATATGAGCGGTAGCGTAACGTTATCCGGCAGGATTTGATGATCGAAGTCGATGACCGCTAGCGCTATCACCGTCCATGTAAACACGAGGGCGCCGCCGGCGGCGGCCGTGATGCCAAAGTGCCAAACGACAACTATCGATAACATAGCGGTCAGCAGTTCGACGATGGGATAACGCCAGGAGATAGGATGGCCGCATGCCACACACTTTCCCTTCAGCCACAAGAAGCTTATGACCGGAATATTCTGTAGCGCGGTAATGGTGTGGTTGCAATGTGGGCAGCGCGACCGAGGCGTAATGAGATTGTAGGTTTCTTCGGCGTCCGTCGCCGATGTTTCAGCCCCCGACATTTCTTGGCATTGTCTTCGCCAGGTTCGTTCCAACATTACTGGCAAGCGGTGGATCACCACATTTAGGAAGCTACCGATGACCAAACCTAGTACCCCAGTTATCAGCAAGGCCACTACGGCATTGCTGGTGAGCCAAACATACAGGGTGTCCATGCGAATAAACTCGCGCCCGTCGCGGACGCTAGTCGGTCGTAAATGGGAAAAGGCTAGACGGTGGCGGCAAGCTTAAAGATTGGCAGATACATCGCGATCACGAGGCCACCGATGACGACGCCAAGAAAGGCCATAATTATTGGTTCAATCAAGCTACTCAGGCCGGCGACGGCGTCATCCACTTCTTGTTCGTAGATGTCTGCCACCTTGTTCAACATGGAATCGAGTTCACCCGATTCTTCACCGATCGCGACCATTTGTACGACCATATTGGGGAACAACTCGGTCGAAGCCATGGCCGCCTGCAATTGCGTACCGGTGGTCACGTCGGCTTTGATGTCCATTGTGCCCTCGAAATAGATGCGGTTGCCGGATGCGCCCGCCACCGAGTCCAGCGCCTCGACAAGCGGTACGCCGGCTGCAAACATGGTCGCCAACGTGCGCGTGAATCGGGCGATCGTCGCTTTGCGCACGATCTCCCCGACGACCGGCGCGCGGAGGATTAACCGATCCAAGGTGTGTTGCATCTTCGTTGATCGCTTATAGCTGTAGCTGAAGAACGCCACACTACCGATGATGGTTCCGAATATTGCCCACCACCAGTCCTGAAAAACAGCAGATATGTCGATCACCAGTTTGGTAAACGCGGGCAGGTCAGCCCCGAAACCCTTAAACAGGCTTTCGAACTGCGGAATAACGAAGATCATTAGTACGGAGGTGATGATAAACGCCACCACAATAACGGCGGTGGGATAAAACAGTGCCGATTTGATCTTGCTCTTGAGTGATTCGATCTTTTCCTTGTAGATAGCGAGTTTATCCAAGATCGTATCGAGGATACCCGCCGCTTCGCCCGCGTGCACTAAGTTGCAATAGAGTTCATCGAAATATAGCGGATGTTTCCCTAGGGCCTCGGTCATGCTGGTTCCCGACTCGATGTCGAGTTTAACGGTATTAATAAGTTCTTGCATGCTAGGGTTTTCATGGCCCTTGGCAACGATATCGAACGCCTGTGCCACCGGAATGCCCGCTGCTACCATTGTCGCGAGTTGCCGGGTGAATACACTCACATCCTTGGGCGTTATCTTTTTCTTGAAGTTAAAGAGCGCCGTTGGGCGTTTTTTTACCCTTACCGGGCTGATGCCCTGCCGGCGCAGCATTGCGTTGACGAACGCCACACTGGCGGCATCCATCTCGCCCTTTATCTTTTTACCTTTCTTGTCGACGCCTTCCCATTGAAAGGTGTCTAGTTTGGCTTTCTTTGCGGTTGCTTGTGCCATGTCTACAGATTAGTCATTCTTTCAACTTCTTCCAGGCTGGTAACGCCTTGACGCGCTTTGTGCAGTGCCGCCACCCGCAAATCAAATACACCTTCCTTCTCGGCCTGTTTTTCAATGTCGAGCTGGTTGCCACCGCGCATAATAATCTGTCCGGTCGCTTCCGACACCGGCATCACTTGGTAGATACCGACACGACCCTTATATCCGTCGCTGCATGCATCGCAGCCCACCGGCGCGTAGAGTTGTACATCCCCGACTTCTTCTTTTTTAAAGCCTGCCTTCAGGAGTGCCGGCTGGGGTATGTCGACGGGTTTCTTGCAGCTTTCGCATAAACGTCTCGCGAGACGTTGCGCGATAATGAGGTGCACCGACGATGCGATATTAAAGGGCGCGACGCCCATATTCGCCAGGCGGGTCAACGTAGCGGGCGCGTCGTTCGTATGCAGGGTGGACAGTACTAAGTGGCCAGTCTGGGCCGCCTTGATGCCGATCTCGGCCGTTTCCAGATCTCGGATCTCACCAACCATTATTATGTCTGGATCTTGCCGCAAGAATGCGCGCAATGCCGACGCAAACGTAAGGTTGGCCTTCTCATTAATATTGACTTGATTGATGCCACCCATGTTTATTTCGACCGGGTCTTCGGCGGTCGAAATATTGCGATCATCCGTGTTGAGGATGTTGAGCGCGGTATACAACGTTACCGTCTTACCGCTACCGGTAGGGCCGGTCACCAAGACCATACCTTGTGGACGGTGGATCGCGTCCATGAAGGCTGCTTTGTGGTGCTCCTCAAACCCAAGCTTGTCGACACCAATAGTGGCGGATGTGGGATCGAGAATACGCAGCACGATCTTTTCGCCATACAGGGTGGGCAGCGTACTAACACGAAAGTCGATGGCGCGATTGCGTGAAATACGCATCTTTATGCGGCCATCCTGAGGTACGCGCCGTTCGGCGATATCGAGCTTGGAGAGAATCTTCAAGCGCGCGCCGATGCGTCCGGCCAGGGCCAACGGCGGTGTCGCAGCTTCGTGTAACACACCATCTTGCCGGTAACGCACACGGTACGTTTTCTCGTAGGGCTCAATGTGAATATCCGAGGCCCCGCGGTTGATCGCGTCCATAAGCACTTTGTTGACGAACCTAACGATAGGCGTGTCGTTGATGCCGTCTTCATCGGTGCCCGTCTTCCTGTCATCTTCGTCGGCGAGGATTTCTAGGTTTTCTAGGCCATTGTCGCCGGCGAGGTCGGCCAGACTGGTGTCGCTGGCCTCCATGACCTTCTCAATCGCTTGAGAAAGTTTGGCCTCTTCCACCAGGATAGGTTCGGTGCCGAGCCCGGTGTGAAACTTGACCTCATCGAGTGCCTGAATGTTGGTCGGGTCGGCAATGGCGACAAACAGCCGCGCGCCGCGTTTATACAACGGCAACACGTGGTGACGTGTAATAATCTTTTCA
This sequence comes from Gammaproteobacteria bacterium, assembly GCA_029861845.1. GTDB lineage: Bacteria > Pseudomonadota > Gammaproteobacteria > Acidiferrobacterales > SPGG2 > SPGG2. The sequence continues at coordinate 57,499 of JAOTYM010000005.1, forward strand.
CTAACGAATTTAACCGGTGCCGTTTCAAGATCCAACGCGCCGACATCGAACAGCGGTACACCAAACTCATCCGAGGCCACCTTAGCCACGGTGGCGCTATCGAGTTTCTTGCTCTCGACCAGCTGGGTTACGAACGGGACCTTGTGTGTGCTAGCTTCTGATTGGATGCGCTCAGCGTCGCCCGTACTCAACAAGTTGTCGCGTACGAGCCGCAGTGCCAAGCCACTGATTGTTGTTGCCGTGCTCGGAGTCGCCATAGTTAATTGTTTGGAAAGCGGATTTCCGTTTCAGTCAATTAGTAAACAGAGGTTGTAAATCGGCCGAATTTGCCGTCTTGTTAGATATTAGTTGAGATACACCGGTTCGCCAAATCCTTTTTCTGCACTGTCTGTCCGGGCGGCAACGCCATCGATCTGATTCGGGCGTTGCCTGATTCTTGCCTGATTCTTGATGCAGATCATTGCCGCGACCTTACGGGCGCTATATGTTGACAGCGATACCATGTCAATTTAGAATCATTCTAATTCCAGCTGGATGTACAGGATTGTTCCACAATTATCAATAACTTAAGTGAGGGAAAGTACATGAATTTGAAAGGCAGTAAGACTGAGCAAAACCTAAAAGATGCATTTGCTGGTGAATCCCAGGCAAACCGTCGTTATCTGTACTTTGCCGCGAAAGCCGACGTAGAAGGCTATAACGACGTTTCTGCCGTTTTCCGTTCCACGGCGGAAGGCGAAACTGGCCACGCCCACGGGCATCTGGAGTACCTTGAGGAAGTCGGTGATCCGGCTACCGGCAAGCCCATCGGTCCCACCGCCGCCAACCTCAAGGCGGCCATCGCCGGTGAAACCCATGAATACACGGATATGTACCCCGGCATGGCCAAGGCCGCGCGGGAAGAGGGTTTCGACGAAATCGCCGATTGGTTTGAGACCCTGGCCAAGGCCGAGCGTTCGCACGCGAATCGATTCCAGAAAGCCTTAGATAATCTGGATTAACCCTTCTAGGCTGGTGCGCGAGCGGGGCCGGTGTGACCGGCCCCGCGTCTTTGCAAAAGCCCGGCTCGCCCACAACCATGATCGAAGACGGCAAGCGGGAAGGGAGTCTGGAGGCGCCGACACGCCATCCGCTCGACTGGCAAAACCCCGCGTTTTACGACCAAGACGATCTCTTCAAAGAGCTCGAGCGCGTATTCGACATCTGCCATGGTTGTCGGCGTTGTTTTAGTCTGTGCAATGCGTTTGCCGCCTTGTTCGATGCCATCGACGAGTCCGACACCATGGAGCTCGATGGGGTCGACAAGAAGGTCTATTGGGATGTCGTCGATCATTGTTATCTGTGCGACATGTGCTTCATGACCAAGTGCCCGTATGTGCCACCGCATCCCTGGAACGTGGATTTTCCAAAGTTGATGCTGCGCGCCAAGGCGGTTAAGTTTGAAAAGGCCAAAACCAAGATACGCGATCGCGTACTGACATCAACCGATAAGGTCGGCAAGCTCGCCGGTATTCCCGTGGTTGCGCCGACCGTAAACGTGATGAACAAGAACGCATTGGCACGCAAGGTCATAGCCAAGATCTTAGGCGTGCACGAGAACGCAGCGCTACCTACGTATCACAGTCGTACATTGCGCAAACGCGCACGGACCCTGATCGATGATCAAATAAAAGTGAGTGCCGTCGGCCACACACGCGGAAGGGTGGTGTTGTTTGCGACCTGTTATGGCAACTACAACGAACCGAACCTGGGCGAGGATCTGATCGCGGTGTTTCAGCACAACGAGATCGCGGTACGCCTAGCGGACAAGGAACGCTGTTGCGGTATGCCCAAACTTGAGCTCGGTGACCTCAAAGCAATCACGCGTGCCAAGGACGCCAACATCCCGGTACTGGCGAAACTCGTCGATGAGGGTTACGACATCGTTGCGCCTATCCCGTCGTGCGTGCTGATGTTTAAGCAAGAGTTGCCCTTGATCTTTCCCGGCGATGCGGATGTGACCAAGGTGAGTGAGGCGACGTATGATCCGTTCGAGTACCTCATGTTGCGCCACAAGGAAGGTAAACTAAAGCACGACTTCAAGCAGTCGTTGGGCAAGATTTCCTATCATGTCCCCTGTCATCTACGGGTACAGAATATCGGATTAAAGACCCGCGAGGCGTTGGAGTTGGTACCGGACACAAAAGTAGAACCCATCGAGCGCTGCTCGGGGCATAACGGTACTTATGCCGTCAAAAAAGAATTTCACGAGACCTCTATGAGAATAGGCCGTCCAGTAGTGCAGCGAATAGAAAAATCAGCTGCCGATTACTACAGTAGCGACTGCCCGATGGCCGGTCATCAGATCGAAAATGGACTCAAGCAACCCAAGCAACCGGACCATCCCATGGCTCTGTTGCGTAAGGCCTACGATATCTAAGCTGAATCAGGTTCAAGCAATGGAGAAACTAAAGTACGAAGACCTGTACTCGCTTGAGGAATACGACCGGCGGCGCTCCGAATTTCGAGCACAGGTGATGGCCCACAAGCGCGCACGGCAGGTGCAAATTGGTCCGCACGCACGTCTGTATTTTGAGGATAGGCTGACCATGCAGTACCAAGTACAGGAGATGTTGCGTGCTGAACGCATCTTTGAGCGGGCCGGGGTTAAGGAAGAGTTGGACACCTACAATCCACTCATCCCGGACGGTAATAATTGGAAAGCGACATTCATGATCGAGTATGACAATGTCCCAGAGCGTCAAGCCAATCTTGCAAAAATGCTCGGTATCGAGAATTGTGTGTGGGTGACGGTTGAGGGATTCCCCAGAATATGGGCGGTGGCCGATGAGGATCTGGATCGGTCGACAGAAGAAAAAACGTCGGCGGTACATTTCCTCCGTTTCGAGCTAACGCAACCAATGGTCGATGCCGTCAAGGTCGGCACCAGTGTGCACATGGGTATCGAGCACGACGCCTACGATTACAAAATCAATCCTATCGGTGATGACGTTAGGAACTCGCTTGCACAAGATCTCACGTAGTGTAATTTATTGATCTACTGTATAATTCGTGTAACGTGCGATGGCACGTGTTACACGGAATGTATGAGCAGTAGCAGGTTGTTGAGCTTAACCCAGGTCAAGGTGCTTGCTCCGTCAGGCATACCTGCTCACCCCCTTCGATATGACCACCCCCAGCCATGGCGGCGCGCCGTGGTCTGTGCACTACACTCATAACCAATGCCATCTGCGTACGACTCTTCTGCCATTGAGGTGTTAACGGGTATTGAGCCGGTACGCCGGCGCCCGGGGATGTACACCCAAACCGAGCGCCCCAATCATATTGCCCAAGAAGTCATCGACAACAGTGTCGATGAGGCCATCGCCGGTTTCGCCGATCGTATCGAAGTTATCCTATATAAGGATGGCTCCATGTCGGTGGAGGACAACGGTCGCGGCATTCCGGTCGACAAGCACAAGGGTGAGAAGGTCTCCGGCGTCGAAGTCATCATGACGCGGCTTCATGCCGGCGGTAAGTTCTCCAATAAGAACTACACTTTTTCCGGTGGCCTGCACGGGGTGGGCGTGTCCGTCACCAACGCGCTTTCCAAACGCCTGGACGTCCTGGTCCGTCGCGACGGTAAGCAACACAAGATGACTTTCGCCGATGGCCAGAAGACCTCGCCGCTTAAGGCGGTCGGCAAGGTCGGCCAGCGCAACACCGGCACCACGATACAGTTCTGGCCGGATCCCAAGTTCTTCGATTCCGTCAAGTACAGCATCCCACGACTCAAACATGTGTTGCGCGCCAAGGCGGTGTTGTGTCCGGGCCTGCACATGATCTTCAAGCATGAGGCCAACAAGCAAGATAACGAGGAATGGCAATACGAAGGTGGGCTGCAGGACTACCTATTAGAAGAATTGGGTGATTACGACATCATCCCCCAAGAGCCGTTCACCGGTCATTTCCAAGGCGAAAACGAACATGCCGAATGGGCCATTTGCTGGTTGCCGGACGATGACGACCCCATGGCCGAGAGTTACGTAAATCTCATCCCCACCACCCAAGACGGTACCCATGTTACCGGTTTCCGCACCGGGTTGACGGAGGCGCTGCGCGAGTTTTGCGAGCGCCGCAATCTGCTACCGCGCGGCGTCAAGCTCGCGCCCGAGGATGTGTGGGGCCAGTGCAGTTACGTGTTGGCGGTCAAAATGAAAGAGCCGCAGTTCGCCGGTCAAAGCAAGGAACGATTGGCTTCGCGTGAGGCGGCGACCTTTGTGTCCGGCGTTACCAAGGATGCATTTAGCCTGTGGCTGAATCGACATATTAAGGATGGCGAGGCCATCGCCGCCATCACCATCGACAACGCCCAAGCCCGCATGCGCGCCGGTAAACGCGTCGAGCGCAAAAAGCTGGCCGGTGGTCCGGCGCTGCCCGGCAAGCTCGCCGATTGCACCAGTCAGGATCTCAATCTCACCGAGCTGTTCTTGGTCGAGGGCGATTCCGCCGGTGGCTCCGCCAAGCAGGCGCGCAATAAGGGGTTCCAAGCCGTCATGCCGTTACGCGGCAAGATCCTCAATACCTGGGAAGTCGATTCCGGTGAGGTCCTGAGTTCACAAGAGGTGCACGACATCGCGGTGGCGCTAGGGGTGGATCCGGGTTCCAGCAAGCTCGATGCGCTTCGCTATGGCAAGGTCTGCATCCTCGCCGATGCCGATTCGGACGGCTCACATATCGCTACCCTTTTATGTGCACTGTTCGTAAAGCACTTTCGTCCGCTGGTAGAGGCGGGCCACGTCTATGTCGCCATGCCGCCGCTATATCGTATCGATGTGGGCAAAGAGGTGTATTACGCGCTGAATGAAGAAGAGAAGAAAGGCGTACTCGATCGCATCATGGCGGAAAAGATCCGCGGCAAGGTGAACGTGCAGCGTTTCAAGGGTCTCGGCGAGATGAATCCCATCCAGTTGCGCGAGACCACCATGGATCCCAATACGCGGCGTCTGGTGCAACTCACGATTAAGGCCGGCGATACAACGATGAAGGTCATGGATACGTTGTTGGCCAAGAAGCGCGCCGCCGACCGCCGGGCGTGGTTGGAAAAGAAAGGTGATAAGGCGGCCATTATTTGAGCTGGTAGGTGATCAATGCCAAGAAAGGTAAGCAGGAAGACCAAGACACGAAAGAAAACGGCTAAGCGCGGTAAGGCCAGCGCGGTCAGCGCTAGGCCACCGGTGATGGATGTCGAGCGCCTACCGCTCGCCAAGTTCACCGAGCAGGCGTACTTAGATTACTCCATGTATGTCATTCTCGATCGCGCCTTACCGCATCTCGGTGATGGTCTAAAGCCGGTACAGCGTCGTATCGTCTATGCCATGTCCGATCTGGGATTAAGTGCGGCCGCCAAATACAAGAAGGCGGCGCGTACCGTCGGCCATGTACTGGGCCAGTTCCATCCCCACGGCGATAGCGCCTGTTACGAGGCCATGGTGTTGATGGCGCAGCCGTTTAGCTTTCGCTATCCACTCATCGATGGTCAGGGGAATTGGGGGTCCATCGACGACCCCAAGTCATTTGCGGCCATGCGTTACACCGAGGCACGCCTCAGCCGTTTTGCGCAAACGCTGTTGACGGAACTCGATCAGGGTACGGTCGATTGGACACCCAACTTCGACGGCACGTTAGAAGAACCGCGGCTGTTGCCGTCGCGGTTGCCGCATGTGCTATTAAACGGCACCACCGGCATTGCAGTGGGCATGGCCACCGATGTGCCACCGCACAACATGCGTGAAGTGGCGGCGGCATGTGTGCGCTTGTTGGAGCAACCGAGTGCGACGGTCAAGCAATTGTGTGAACACATCCAAGGCCCGGACTACCCGACCGAGGCCGAGATCATTACCCCGGCCGCGGATATTCGCGCCATGTACGAGACCGGCAACGGTTCTATCAAGATGCGCGCCCGCTGGGAACGTGAGAACGGCGACATCATCGTCACCGCGCTTCCCTACCAGGTGCCGAGCAACCGCCTGATGGAACAAATCGCCAACCAGATGCAGGCCAAAAAACTGCCCATGGTCGAGGATCTGCGCGATGAGTCGGATCACGAAAATCCCACCCGGTTGGTGATAGAGCCGCGTTCTAACCGCGTCGATATCGAAGGCCTCATGTCACATCTATTTGTCACCACCGACCTTGAGCGTAGCTACCGGGTGAACTTGAACATGATCGGCCTCAATAGTCGGCCACATGTCTATAACCTGCGCGATCTGCTGAAGGAGTGGTTGGACTTCAGGACGGCCACCGTCAAGCGGCGTCTGCAGTTTCGTTACGATCGTGTCGTCGCCCGCCTGAGCATCTTGGATGGGTTGTTAATCGCCTTCCTTAACCTCAACGAAGTCATTCGTATCATCCGCAAGGAAGATGATCCCAAGATGAAGCTAATGGAACGTTTCAAGCTAAGCGAGATACAGGCCGACGCCATTCTCGATACGCGCTTGCGCCATCTCGCCCGCCTAGAAGAAATGAAAATAAAGGGCGAGCAAAAGGAACTTGCGCGCGAGCGCGCTGAACTTTCCAAGATCTTGAAGTCGCGGGCACGGCTCAAGCGCCTAGTGCGTGATGAACTCATGGGGGATGCTCACGAGTTTGGCGATGAGCGACTCTCACCCATCGTCGAGCGCGACGTCGCCAAGGCCATCGATCGGGCGTCACTGTTACCCACCGAACCGATCACCGTCATCCTGTCGGAAAAGGGTTGGGTGCGGGCCGCCAAGGGCCACGACGTCGACCCGCGGACACTCGCCTACAAAGCGGGCGATCATTTTCTCGATGCCGCCCGTGGTCGTAGCAACCAACCGGTGGTGTTTATCGACTCCACCGGCCGCACCTATTCGACGCCGGCGCACAAACTGCCGTCGGCCCGTGGCCAGGGTGATCCCGCTAGTAGTTATTTCAACCCGCCGGCCGGCGCTACCTTTGCCGGTGCAATTATGGGACAGCCCGATGAGTTGTTCTTACTTGCTACCGATGCCGGTTATGGTTTCGTCGCCAAACTCGAAGACCTTTATGCCAAGAACAAAGCGGGCAAGGCGGTGTTACGCATACCCAAGGGGGCCAAGGTATTGCCACCGCGCAGGGTAGGCAATCACGAGCAGGATTGGATTGCCGCCGTCACCACGCAAGGACGGTTATTGACCTTCATGATCGGTGAGCTACCGAAGATGGGTAAGGGTAAGGGCATTAAGGTCATCAATATTCCTGCCAAGAAGGCCGCGAGCCGGGAAGAGTATGTGGTGGCGATGGTAGTGTTTCCCGAAGACAAGGGATTGATTGTTCATAGTGGTAAACGTGATCTCAAGTTGTCGGTTGAGGATTTGAATCACTATATCGGTGAGCGGGCATTGCGCGGATTGAAACTGCCGAGGGGGTTTCAGCAAGTGCAGGGGATGGAGATGGCGTAAGGCCGCAACGTCTTAAAAGAAAATCAAACTTCAAAGACTTTTTAAAGGTATCGCCTTCGACGATCTAGCTAACGGGGTGCCGGCCCCGTACGGCGGGTGACTTTTGTTTCAAAAGTCGCCAAAACCATTTCGCCCCAGACTCTGCGCCGGCTTTGCCGGTGCCCTCGCTCGACGCTTGACCTGAACCATAGAATCTCAGAAGGTTCTCCGACAGGGCATCCCTGCCCTGAAGGAGAACGCGCAGCGTCCTGCTTGCGCCCCTTCGGGCTTACGCTTCGCCTACGCGATTCGCTTGGCTTGAGTAAAGGGGCGGAAAGACGAATACTTCTGGTGGTTGACCTAGATAATCCTAGTCAATCGGCGGCACAGCCTCAATTTATATAGGTTTGCTTCCGCGGAAAGCAGCTATGCAGCTCACTGCCTGTTTATATGCACCATCGGCTGTTATATGTTGTTACGCATACTAGTTAAGGCGGTAGGATGCGTCGTTATGAAGGGATGGTTGTGACAAAGTCAGTTCCAAATTCGACGGAAGCACAGAGGCGCCGTTTTCAGCCCCTTGAGGGCGCCATTAATTTTCGTGATGTTGGCGGCTACAAGACAACAGGTGGACGTGAGGTCAAATGGAACGTGCTTTTTCGCTCTGGCGCTTTATCGCGTCTGACGGATGACGATCTCACGATGTTGTCTAGTCTCGACATAGAATTGCTCGTCGACCTGCGTGCGCAATCAGAACAAGAGCACGCCCCAAACAGGCTACCGCCAAAGAAGAAACCCGATGTGGTCAATCTACCCATCTGGCCCGTGGCAACGACCAAGGTTGAACGCTGGCTACTTGCCGGAGGAATCAGTGAGTATCAACCTAAGGACAATGAGGGCGTACCCGACACGCCCAGCGCTATGCGGAACTTCTATCAATCCTACGTACGAGACCATCGATGGCAATGGTCTACCCTATTACATCGCCTGGCCGGAGGAACCACGAGGCGGGCCCTATTGCACTGCGCCGGTGGCAAAGACCGTACCGGCGTTGGGATCGCAGTTTTGCTACGTGCCTTGGGCGTGCCCCAAGAAACTGTGATTGAGGACTATTTGCTTACAAACTTAGTTATCGATCGGTGGATATTGGAAGATCACCCGGAAGGCGTTCCATCTTTTCTCCGCTCGGTAATGGCTGCTGACCAAAGCTATGTAGAAGCGGCCTTCGCATATATTGATATGGTATTTGGATCGTTCGACAACTACCTGCGTGAAGGCTTGAACTTCACAGATTCGAAACGTGAGATGCTTTGCAAGGCTTATTTGACCTGAGGGCTCTCTTTCCGGTCAAATTCGCCAACTCTATGCTAAGTGTTCTCGCTCGCTGAACCGCGACACCATCTATGGAATGCCAGCACTGTCTTCGCCAACTCAAGCAACTCATCATTACTAAGAACAGGCCGTAGTTTGCGGGCTTCTTGAACGCTGATCTCTAACTGCCCCTTATGGCACAGACGTGATATGTAGGTCTGCTTCGGACCGGCAAACCGATGTTCCTCCTGTGATAGGAGTGAGGCCGTTGGGATCAGTTCGGACGCGCGCGCCTGAGTAGCCGGACAAATATCATGAAGTGAGTCACCAGGAGTAGGGGCACCAGAAATGTCGGAATGTACCAAGTTGCCCCGAAGGCCGGTGGCACATTCAGGTGGCGCAGTGCATTCAGCAGGTCTACCGTGCCGACAATGTTGAAGAGCCAGACGAGCGCCAGGGCGCCGGCCCAACCGGTCCGAAGCGCGATGAGCGCGAGCAACGCCAACACACCCGCGGCCAAGTCGCCGTAGGCGGCAGGTATGGCGAAGGCATTTGGCAGCGGTTGCGCAACGACGCTCGGAACCAGGAACACCATGCCAATGTGGCGAAACGCATGCGGCAGGGTCAGCCAGAAAAGCGCCTGGTGTTGTGCCATTGTCGCTAACCAGGGAGCCAACAACCACTTTGCGATCAGGCCCCACACAACAAGGCTCAAGAGGAACTGCAGTCCGAAGATTGCTTGTGTATCCATAAGGTTTACAACCTCAGCTCGTTGGGTTTGCTAGATGTTCTAGGATGTTGAGTTTCTCGTTTAAGAAACTGAGGCCTTTTACACTATCCGGGGCGGGATAGCGGTAGGTCCATACGACGTCTCGTATCGGTCGCATCCCGCCAGCAGTTTTTCAGACCGTCACCACGATCTTGCCCTTCTGCTGGCTAAAATACAAAAGGGACGTAACGTTTTTCGAACTTTCTGGCTTCGCCAACTCAAGCAACGCATCATCACTCAGATCGGGCCGTAGTTTGCGGGCGGCTTGAACGCCGATCTCTAACTGCTCCTCGCGGTACAGCCCTGAAACGGCCGTTTGCTCCATAGTGGCAAAAATTGTGGAGAAAGCGCCAAAACAGTGCTCTCCTAGCTCATGCCGCCGACCAGGCCAATGGTTTTCATGATTTCCCTTTGTTGCGAAAATTGTGCACATTGTTGAAACTAGTGCGACACGGTCGGGGTTGCTTTCAAAAAAATCGACCCTTTGTGTCCGGACGGTTTCAATGCAGCATTTCCGAGACTTGAAGATTGTTGTGGGATTAAAACGCACGGGAGAACGTATGACGCAAAGCGAGCAGATTAACGATGAGGCGTCGTTTGATCCGGTTGCGCTCACGCAATTGGCAGAGCGATTGAAAACGATTCTGGACATCCAGGATCGAAAATACGGGTTGCCGCCCAAGACGTACGAGAAATGCTTCGTGGGTAGCGAAGCAGTGGAAAAGCTCGTAGTTGAGAACATTGCAAGCGACGAGGAAGACGCGGTGCGCATCGGTAACATGCTGCTCAACGCGGGTGTTTTCCATCATGTGCTGGATGAGCACTCATTTAAGAACAAACGGTTGTTCTATCGTTTTGTGTCCGACGAGGACCATGGCGAGGCAGCTCGCCATCCGGACGGTAACGCCGTGAGCTGGGCGGATTTCATCACACCGCTCACGACGCCCGATGATCAAACGCCCGGGTTACAACCCTCAATCCCGGAGCGTGATGCCTATCTAGCTAAATTTGCTCAGGACGATCTCGATAGTATCGGTGTGGCACCGCTCGATCGGCACAACGTCAAACTACTCGACTGTACGCACCCGAAGGCATGGGTCAATCCTACCCCTAAACGCAAGTACAACCTGGTGGTGATCGGCGCTGGTACCGGTGGTCTGGTAACCGCGGCGGGATCGGCGGGACTCGGTGCTCGGGTTGCGCTCATTGAGTCTCACCTCCTCGGTGGAGACTGTCTGAATGTAGGCTGTGTGCCGTCGAAGGCGCTTCTGCGATGTGCGAAAGTGGCAGCGACTGTACGCAACAGTGTTGAGTTCGGGCTGCGTATACATGGGGACGTGGAGGTCGACTTTGGCACCGTCATGGAACGCATGCGCCGGTTGCGTGCCGGCATCGCCCCCCACGATTCGGCCAAGCGTTTCTCCGAAGATCTAGGGGTGGACGTTTTTATTGGGAAAGCCAGATTTACCGGTAAAGACACTGTCAGCATCAAGAGCCAGACACTCACATTCGCCAAAGCGGTGGTGGCTACCGGTGGTACTGCGGCGGTGCCCAACATCCCCGGTCTTAGCGAAGCGCCTTACCTGACGAACGCGACAATATTCAACCTGGTGTCGTTGCCGGCGCGTCTAGGTGTGATCGGTGCAGGCCCCATTGGTCTTGAGCTGGCTCAGGCATTTCGACGTTTTGGATCGCAAGTGACGGTGTTTTCGCGCAGCGGGAAAATTCTGCCCAAAGAAGACCCGGATGCGGCCAAGGTGGTCGAGGAGTCGCTGCGTCGCGACGGTGTCGAGTTTGAGTTTCACGCAGACTACAAGCGTGTGGAAAGCACCGACGGTGAGTCACCCGTTTCCGTGGTACTGAACGGCGAACGCCGTCTGGATTTCGATGCCTTGTTGTTAGCGGCCGGTCGCAAACCGACGGTCAAGGGGCTTGGTCTAGAAGCAGCCGGCGTAGAGTACGATGAGCGCACGGGGGTTACCGTAAACGACCGGTTGCAAACCACCAACCCTGATGTGTTTGCGGTTGGTGATGTGGCAAGTAAGTATCAGTTCACGCATATGGCCGACTTCATGGCTCGTATTGCCATTCGCAACGCGTTGTTCTTTGGCCGAGATAAATGCTCGAAGCTACTGATTCCTTGGGCTACCTATACGGATCCTGAAATCGCGCATGTCGGTTTGTACGAAAAGGATCTACGAGAGCGCAACACCAAATATGCAACATTTAAGCGTGAACTCGCCGAGGTTGATCGCGCGATTCTCGAGGGCGAAACGGAAGGCTTCGTGAAGATCCACGTAAAGAAGGGGACGGACGAGATTCTGGGCGCGACCATCGTGGGCGCCCACGCGGGCGATATGATAAGTGAAATCGCCGTTGCGATGCAGGCCGGTATGGGCCTTGGCAAGTTGGCCAATGTCATTCATCCCTACCCAACGCTAGCGGAAGCTATTCGCCAATGTGGTGATGCCTACAATCGCACGCGGCTCACACCAACCGTCAAGATGATGTTCAACCGCCTCATGACGTTGCAGCGACGATAGCTAGGAGGGTGAAGCCTTTAACCAGCGGTTCGTTGCACGCCGCGTTTTCAACGCAAGCAACCCATCATCACTAACATCAGGTCGTAGTTTGCGGGCTGCTTGAACGCCGGTCTCTAACTGTCCTTTATGGCACAGACCTGATATTAGATCTGCTTCGAATCCGAAGCAGACACTGACCATCGACGCCGTGACTCGAAATACTATTTGGGCAAGCGCGAGGATTAAACTGGTTGCAAAAGAAGGGTCGTCAGGAGGGTTCTGAAATGGGCAGCAGAATTGAAAGCGGTTCATGTTTCTGTGGGGCGATTGCCGCGGAGATGCGCGGCGAACCGTGCTGGATTTGTTATGATCATGATGATGATTGCCGTCGTGCGGTGGGAAGCCCGCTCAACGTCTGGGTCGGTTATCGGTCAAACCAATTTCACCTGACACACGGAACGCCGAAGTCTTTCTCGAAAACCAAGGGCGTTGTTCGCACGTTCTGTTCAGAATGCGGTACTTCGATCAGCTATGTGGACAATGGGTTAAGCGACGAGCTTTATGTGACCATTGGATTTTTGGACAACCCGGCACGGTTCGAACCGCAAGCGCACGCGTACTGGCGAATGAAGTTACCCTGGGCCAACTTTGCCGACGATCTCCCTCGCGTAAATGACTACTCCAGGGGGCGGGATCCGGCCTTCGGCGATCCCATAGATCGAACATCATGACAAAAACCATAGAGCTGTACTGGTCACACATGAGCGCATATTGCTATCTCGTGCTAGACCGGGCATTAGCACTATCCAAAAGGGACGATATTGTATTGAATCTCAGACCGGTTTTGCCTGGTGTCATCCGCAATACCGCGCGATTTGATAAGGCTTCTCAAGTGGAGATCGACTATTTCGATATGGACGTCCGGCGCATTGCTGAATCACTTGACCTGCCTTTTCGCGAGCCTGTCCCTAGCCCGGTTGTGTTTAAGCCCGGCACCTGGGAGGCTGCGACAAAGCAACCGCACGTTTATTACTTGTATTATCTGACCTTATCCGCCATTCGCCATAACAAAGGATTGGCGTTTCTTGATAAGGTTGCCCGACTGCTCTGGGATGGCTCGACGGATAACTGGCATCAGGGCGATCATCTGAGAAATGCGGCTGACAACGCCGGCCTGGAATTTCCAGTTATTAATACCGAAGCACTGTCGCGACAAGCCGAATTTGACCTGCAACTGAAACATAATGAACTCGCTTTGTTAGAAGCTGGACATTGGGGAGTGCCGACATTTGTTTATCGCGGCGAGCCTTTCTTCGGCCAGGATCGATTTGATCTTTTACTGTGGCGGTTGGGGCTTTAATGCCGATACCTATTTGAACAGACACACTCAGAACTCACCGCGGCTGCCCCACGGCCCGGGCCTTAATCCGTTCGCTCATCTGGCAACTCAACAGGATATCGGCATGCCCAGGCGGATGGAAATTCTTTCGATTTCGTATTGCGTATCTAGCCGTTAACCTTTATAAGGTTCTCGCTTTATCTTCGGCATTGGTTCACTTTGGGGGTGAGATGTCCGAGGTATCGACGATGTCCCGGGGTGGTTACCAGCCGCCCGATCCGATCGAGGTGCCACCGCTCTACGCGTGGCCGCCGCGCCCACTGGCGACCCTGCGCTGGATCACCACTGGGCTGCTGTTCCCATGGGGCTTACTCTTCATCGCGCTAGCGGTGGTGGCGTGGAATTACCTAACCCCGAGCCTTGAGCGAATGGCCTCGCTCGAAGTCGGGTGGATGGCCCTGATCTGGCTGCGCAACGCTGCCTTGCTCACCCTAGTCGCCGGAGGCTTGCACTGGTGGCTCTATATTCGCCGCGCTCAGGACCAAGCGTACATGTTCAATACCCGCTGGTTGGACACCGAAAATCGCAAGTTCCTGTTTCGTAACCAGGCCCGAGACAACATGTTTTGGAGCCTGGTTAGCGGTTGCACTGTATGGTCGTTCTACGAGTCGCTGACCCTGTGGGCCTACGCCGAAGACCGTATCCCTCGGGTCGAATGGGGCGACGCGCCGATATACTTGGCGGTGATGACCATCGCGGTGTTTTTTTGGTCGACGTTACACTTCTACCTGAACCACCGGCTGCTTCACTGGCCGCCGTTGTACCGCGCCGCCCACGAACTCCACCACCGAAACATCAACATCGGGCCGTGGACCGGTATCTCCATGCATCCGCTGGAGCACGTGATCTACTTTAGTGTGTTCTTTCTTTGGTGGGTGGTGCCGGTCCATCCGGTGATCGTGATACTGACTGGCTTCTACCAAGGCATCAGCCCGGCCGTTTCTCATTCGGGGTTTGAGCAGGTGGTCATAGGGAGACGGTTTCGGGTGACGGCTGGGGATCATTTCCACCAGTTGCACCACCGGTACTTCGAAGTCAACTACGGCAACACGCCGACCCCGGTCGACAGACTCTTTGGCACCTGGCACGACGGCACCTCCGAAGCACACGAGGCGTTGAAGAACCGTCGACTGGCCCGGCATCGACAGGGCCGGTCCTCGTTAGGAGCTTGATAAATAGCGACGAGTATGCGAACAGCCGGGGGTCGATTATCAGCGCTGCCGGTGGGCGTGGCCGGTATCAACGTACCAAGAAGCATTCGAGGGCGGCAGGCAATTGCGTCCCAATATGAGGTCCGAGGCCTTGTCCGCCAGCATCATCACCGGCGCATTCAGGTTGCCGCTGGTGATGCTTGGCATGATCGAGGCGTCCACCACCCGTAGACTTTCTATGCCGCGCACCCGCGTTTGTGCATCCACCACGGCATCGCCCCCGGTTCCCATGCGACACGTGCCGCACGGGTGGTAGGCGCCGCACTCGCGCGCACGCCCCGGTCGACGTTGACGTCAAAGCGTCCGAAACTCTCCTGGCGGTAACCGTTCAGATCATCACTGCGGACGTAGCCTGCCTGCTCGCCAGCCTCAAGAAACGCCTTGTTAATGGGGTGGACTGCCGACACGCGTGCGATGCGCACTGGCCCGCCGCCGCCGTGCCATGGGTTGTCACCGATCTCATGCGACTCCATGCGCTTGAAGTAGGGTAGCACCTCGGCGTAGGACCATCCTGTTGCTCCCTCGGTCACCCAGCGTTCGTAATCGAGGGCGTGACCGCGGACGTAGGTCATGCCATTGATGGACGACGAGCCGCCGAGACCACGCCGGCGGGGCTGATAAAGTCGCCGGCCGCCGAGATGAGGCTCGGCCTCAGTATGGAAAGCCCAGTTGTAACGTCCACCGAGGAAGTTAAAGCGTAGCGCCCCTGGCATACGGATAGTCCAGCTGTCGTCCTCGGGGCCGGTGGTCTGTCCTCGTTTGCCTATCTCAAGAACCTGCCGGTGGACTTCCTAAAGATCGATGGCATGTTTGTGAAGGACATCGTCGATGATCCCATCGACCTGGCGATGGTGAAAT
>JAOTYM010000076.1 GCA_029861845.1 Gammaproteobacteria bacterium
CTTGGTCCCGCTGCGGAATGATGTGGTAATTATCATTTACTTCGACTAGCAGTTGACGCTGCACGCGAATTCCAGCCTCGAGCGTGACCGCAATCAGTCCGGCCACGACGACGGCAGCGAAAGTCTGGGCAAGATCGAAATCGATCCCGAGCGCGGAAGCGAATTTCGCTATCCCACTTATATATATACCGATGAGCTGCGGCAGGTCTTGTACGCCCTCCCAGGAGGCATAGAATTCCATCCATTTATCATGGCTGTTGAAACCAGCACTGCAAACAACTATCACGCTGAATGCCAGGATTCCATCGACGAGCGCGCTACCAAACCCGACGTACCGTGCATCAGTTTCCCTTGTTAGTTGCTTAGCGGTGATACCACCGGCCATCAACAGGTAGAAGCCAGCGATCGCGCCGGAGGTAAGGGTAACAAAAATCCACGGGATTGCCGTGGGAGTCGCAATTGCGGTGTTAAAGTTGGGAGCTACCACTGGCGGTTGCAGGACCACCACCCCGGCGAATAAGACGATAAGCAATACACTGGTTTGCAGCGCAAGCAAATACCCGCGTGGTTGGGTTAGCTTCCAGATGGGTAAACGAGTTGTGTAGTAGGTGGCTACAAAAAGTAACACAACCCATACCGGCGTCGCGTCTAAGGAGACGACCGAATAGCCACGAAAGTCAATATTTAACGCCCCGCTAAATGCGAACGGTATCTTGGCGAATATCCCTACTATTAAGAGTGCAGCTATTAGCGCAACAAGGGTACCCGGTATTAGTGCTGGCGGTCCGCGTCGACGCAAAAACCAACCGAAGCCACACGCGAGCAGTATTTGTAGCCAAAAAGCCAGTACCGCCGATGGGTACGTACTAAGTAGCTCGGCCACCAACCAGGCCAGCACCGCATTCATGATCAGCAACACGACGATGCCAAGCGTGGCGAAGGGTACACGGGCGCGCGTGCTCATAAGACTGCAAACCATCTCCGTTAACCCAAGACTGCCGTGTCGCACTGCTAGCCAGAAGCTACCCAACCCATAAACGCCGGCAGCGACGGTTGTTCCTACAAGCACCCAAAGTACAGCCGGTATCCAGCCCCAGATAACGGCAACGGCTGACCCTATGATGGTCGTCGCACCAGCTATGATTGCCACGTGGTGACCGAGAACCACTTGCCGGTTACTGGCGACAATGTCCTTATCATCGGCCAGGCTTTGGGCCGGTGTACTATAATTTACATTAAGCTGAAACACGCCCAAGGCCAGCAGCCGGGAATAAAACCGGTAACCCAGTACGAACACCACAATGCAGATAATCAGTAAAACTAACGAGCTCATGACTGTCCCTTGGTCTAGCTAGGGTCTGGGTTGGCGGTATTTAACCAGACCTGGGCAGGCTATAACAGCAACACCGCGAACATGGTTGAAAGGCGGGGGAATATGTAAGAAACTGCACCAGATTCCTTTTTGGCGAGAATATTGCAGTGTTGGTAGGAGTCACATCTTTGATCAATACGGTGGGCAAAGCCGATGTGGGCAGGCTGATGACAAGAGCATTCACACTTCTAGTAACGGGACCGATGGTAATAATGCTGGGCGCCTGCGCGGTCGTCAGCAAACCAGTCATGGGCGAAGAGAATACCGCCGCGGAAGAAACTTCGACGGCAAAAACGGTGGCGGTCAGCGAAAGTTCGGATGCTCCTGATGTGCCGCTTACGGAAGATATCCTATACGATATTTTGGTGGGCGAAATCGCCGGGCAGCGCGGGCAGCTCGATACGGCGCTTGAAAGCCTGGGGCGCGCAGCCCAGAAGACGCGCGATCCGCGTCTAGCCGAGCGCGCAACGCGCGCCGCTGTTTATGCAAAGCGTTACGAAGACGCGCTTTTGTATGCTCAACTGTGGGTTGGACTACGGCCCAAGAATCAAGAGGCGCATGAATCAATTGCTTTCACATTGATGGAACTACAAAAGCCGGTGCAGGCTGCACTGCACTTCGAGAGTATGCTCGCACTCGCGGCTGATGAGAAATCACAGGAGCGTGCCTATCGACGTGTCGCCGCTGTTCTTGGCCGCCAGCAAGATCGCGTGGCGGCTGTCAAAGTAATGCGCACACTAGTGGACAAAGATATAGACAATGCACACGCGCATTTCGCATTGGCTTACCTGGCAGTTAGAACAGACGATCTCGATGTAGCAGTTGGGTCGGCAACTGAGGCGCTAAGGCTGAAACCCGACTGGGATGAAGCAGCACTCTTCAAAGCGGGGATTCTGGTATCGCAAAAAGATAATGTAAAGGCACAAGCATTTTACGAGAAGTATCTTGCCGATCATCATGATTCGGTCAAGGTTCGGCTCAACTATGCGCGTTACCTCGTAGACATTAAGCAGTGGGAAAAAGCTCGCGCCCAATTTTTGCAGGTGCTCAAGGATTCCCCGGAAGATGCCGATGCGCTTTATGCGGTTGGTCTACTTTCGCTGCAAACGCACAGGCTCGATGACGCAGCGAAGTATTTGGAGGCTGCGTTGAAGTTGCGTCCAGAAAACCAACAGACGCGCATCTACCTTGGACAGGTCGCGGAGGAGAGAAAGGATTACGTCGAGGCCGCACGCTGGTATAGCGAGGTCATACTGGGAGAACATTATTTTGAGGCACAGACACGCCTAGCTGTGGTTGTCGCGAGACAAGGGGATCTCGAAGGAGCTCGCCAACGGTTGCACGAAATAGAGACACAATCGGATGAGCAACGCGTTCACTTGTATTTGGCTGAGGAACAAGTGTTGCGGGAGGCAAAGAGATATAAAGAGGCGTTGGCTGTGCTTGACGGCGCTTTGGATGCGATTTCTGCCGACAAAGACCTGCTTTATGCTCGTGCGCTGATTGCAGAGAAGTTAGGTCTGGTTGAGTTTACCGAGCGTGACTTGCGTCTTGTTTTGCAACAAGAGCCAGAAAATGCACAAGCGCTTAACGCGCTCGGTTATACGCTGGCCGATCGCACGGAGCGCTATGACGAGGCATTAGAGCTTATTCAGCGCGCGCTGGCCCTTAAACCTGATGACCCTTTCATTCTCGATAGTATGGGTTGGGTCCAATACCGACTCGGTAATAATGGGGAAGCAATCAAGTACCTAAAACAAGCACTTTCCATTCGGAACGACGCGGAGATCTCAGCTCACCTGGGCGAGGTATTATGGATTATCGGGGATCGTACGCAGGCGAGAACTATCTGGGACGAAGCGCTAGAGAATACGCCGGATAACGAGATACTGCGTGGCGTAATCAGAAAATTCAATCCGTGAACAAAGTTTCTCTCGCACTCGCTGCCGCCCTGGTAGCGGGTTGCGTTACAGTCGTAGATCGTGCTGCGCTAGAAGATCCATCTGCGACTTGGCAATCGCGGCAGTCTCAATTATTACTCATCAACACCTGGGATATTCAAGGACGTGTTTCGGCCCGCAGCCTGAATGAGGGTTGGCAAGCTTCATTACGCTGGGCCCGAGACACACAGCGACACGAAATCGATCTGTATGGCCCGCTCGGTCGAGGCCATGTGCGACTTACGTTCGACGATTCCGGGGCTGAACTGCGCGACAACGATCAGAGTACATACCGCGCCGACGACGCCCAGCAACTGTTATTCGAGACAACGGGTTGGTGGTTGCCTTTAGATGGGCTGAATTATTGGATACTAGGTGTACCCGTACCAGATACGCCAAATCAACATGTTTTGGATGAGTCCGGTCGACTCATGACCCTGAAGCAGCTGGGTTGGAATATACGTTTTATGCGCTATCGACGATTTGGCAGGTTTGAGTTTCCCAGGAAGCTCTTTATCCAGCGCGAGATGGCCAACAACTTAGTCTCGCAGTCACGAGAGTATGAACGTGAGGCTCCCATACTTGAGGTGCGCCTGGTGGTGGAGAAATGGACGGTGGAGCCCTAGCGATGCGCACGTGGTCTGCACCCGCAAAGCTGAATCTGTTTTTGCATATAACGGGGCGGCGACCCGATGGCTATCATTTGTTGCAAACGGTCTTTCAGTTTCTCGACTATGCAGATCAATTAGCGTTTAACATTACGGATAACGGCAAAGTGACGCGAATGACACCGTTACCAGGGGTCGACGAAAGCGACGATTTGACGGTGCGGGCGGCGACCCTATTGCGGGCAGAGACCAAAACAGAAAAAGGTGTCCAGATACACCTTAGTAAGTCTATTCCGGTTGGTGGCGGACTAGGCGGTGGCAGCTCCGATGCCGCCACTACGCTGTTGGCCTTAAACGAGCTTTGGGACACCAATCTCGAACGGGCTCGATTGATGGAGTTGGGAATCCAATTGGGTGCTGATGTGCCCGTGTTTGTGGCCGGCCATGCGGCATGGGCGGAAGGTATGGGTGAGATCCTTACCCCTATCGAGCTCGAGGAAAGCTGGTACGTCGTGATGGTGCCGCCGGTGCAGGTGGCTACTCAACGGGTGTTTGAAGAACTCGATTTAACACCTTATAGCTCGCCCATCAAGATACGCGACTTCCATGCCGGCCGGGTGCGCAATGACCTGGAAGCTGTGGTGCGTCGCTGTTACCCCGACGTCGATCGAGCATTGCAGTGGTTAGCACAATTCGGCGACGCGCGGATGACAGGCTCCGGAGCTTGCGTCTACCTGCCGGTGAAGGACCAGAGTGAGGGCACACAGATTGTTGCACGGCGTCCCGAATGGCTCGAAGGTTTTGTCGCTCGGGGGGTTAATATACATCCACTTTCTGGTATGCAACACGAGCGTTCCGTTGGGGTGTAGCCAAGTGGCAAGACACCGGATTTTGATTCGCAATAATCCGGGCGAAACTCCAGAAGAACAGCGAAAAACCGGCATCGTTTGCCAACGTTTTACAGCATTTCACACGACTTGACGTCACACCGACGTCACAATACCTCAGCACTTTAGTCGGTCAAAGCACTCAGTAGAGGCGCGTGATTGTACCATCGGTTTCCAAATGGCATTCATGATTGTGATCATGATCGTTTGGGCCATCGTTTACAATCCCCCTTGGTTGCCTGTTGCCTCTGATACGAGCACCGTGAGTTTTGTTGTCATCTTTGCTCTCCTACGCGTGGTCGTCATAACCAGCAAATTCGTTTCTTACCATCTCAGGTTGCCGCTTGTGAACGTGATATTCGTTTTCGGTTAGGTTGTCTCTCAACACCATGCGGATTCGATATTGACAAGACTTAAGAAAGGACCGGTATGGGTAGCGACCTCAACCGGTCAACGCAACATCTAATCTCTAACGATAGAGAGGGGGATGTTGAAAATGAAGCAGCGACCGGTTCCCGACCTACTTCTGCCACAGCAGATACAAGATCTGACCTCCATTCAAAACAAAGGAGTCAGAACATGTATGCGTTACTTCAACACAAACCGAAGAAAGCACCCTGGAACAAAAGCAAACTGGCGGGGCAGAACCCCGGCTGGGAAGATGCCCCTTTTAAGGCGAAGCTCTCCGATCATTGTCCCATCGCGATAACGTTGGAAACGTCGGAGGACCGCCGTGTCTCACGCTAGAAACAAAGAGGCAGGACCCTTGTGGATCCTGCCTTTAACGCTTGCGGATGGACCTACTTAACTACTACTCGTTATAGCACTCCCCCGGCTCACGGGCATGCCAGATCGATTCTGAGATCCTGGATCATACTTACCAGCTCTGAAGCGGCCGGTCCTATGACGAAGTCCGGTGGCTTCGGAAAGCCGTCGGTGCTATTCAACGCATCCTGCAGCTGATCATAGGCTTCCACCATCAGGCCACCTGCAATGTAATCACGGCCCTAATTTAGCGCCACTCGCTTGACCTTTAATAAAGGCGGTAAGTTACTTCTTCAGTGACCTGATATAAGCCAGCACATTACTGATATCATCGTCGCTTAATCCCAGAGCGGGCATTGGTGGGGCAGCTGGATTCTGCGGTTTCATAATGCCTTCTTTAATGCTCTTGGCAAGGTCCGCATCGCCCTTGTCCAGACGCTCTCCTTTCGTAAAGATCGGAACACCTGGAATCACGGCATTACCATCAACACCATGGCAGGCCGCACAAATAGTATCATATACTGTCTTCCCAGCCGCCTTATCGCCCGCTGCATAACCAATTGGAAAGGTAAGAACTGTAACGAAAGCAACAGTCAAAACGAAAACGAAGATCTTAATACTCTTGAAAGCCATAATTTACCTCCTGAGGAGTTTTGTTTGAAAACCGGATAGGAATTATAAAACCCACTATAAAGTCAATGTTTCTGATGGCCAAGCATGATATGGGATGCCTAGTGGATCGAGAAGATGCCTATACTCAGGCCATGCCTTAAGTTCCGCTATTAACTCTAAACGATGTGTTAGCGAATTCTGCCCTGTGGCCCACTAGTACATCGACAAGCTCAATATGACTGGCAACCCCATAGTTCTTACTAATTTCACTAATCTGACCTCCAACTAAGCATACGCTTCAAGTGTAGTTGGCCCTACCTTAACCGTTGCTGAACGGGACCAGTGGATAATACATCTACTGTTTCTGGGCCGAGATGAGGGTCCTTATTATCATCCAAGGAATTAGGCCGCGCTCTTCATCCGCTCCATTGTCTCGAACACGTTCTCAATGCGCTTGAACGCCCAATCTACCGCTCCGCGACGATAAAGAGCCTTCGGAAGGGAAACAACGTTTTGTCGTTTTTCCCTGGTGGGTAATACGCCAACACCCGTGCCCGGTAGTCCACCTCGAATGCATTGCGTTCGGGTTGATTCAGCGCATCGAGGAAGGGTTTCAGCCAGGAGCCTTTGACGTATTCGGTGACCGGGTTTTCGCCTTCCAACACCTGTACGTATTCCGTCTCCCATATGTCGAGCGTGCTTACCAGCGGCGATAGTAACTCATAGTAAAAGGTTGAGTCCTTTACCGGCTCCTCCCTGATCATAGGCTCCAGCCGTTTGCGCCACGGCCCATTTCGCACCGTTTCGTACAGCGACTGATGAGACGGTGCCGCGAAGTTTCTCGGCATTTGCACGGCAAGATAGCCGCCTCCGGCGAGACAATCGACAAGACGTGGAAAGAGTGCCTCGTGATCGGGAAGCCAGTGTAAGAGCGCGTTGGAGTAAAGTACATTGACAGGTTCGGCCGGCCTCCAGGTCGCCGCATCGGCTTGCGCGAAATCAATGTCAGGTGCTTCAGCCCGCGCCCGTTCGAGCATTTCCATCGAATCATCGAGGCCGACGAGCTTTGCTTTCGGCCAACGATTGCGCAAGTGCTTCGTAACGTTACCGGCACCACAGCCGAGATCGACAACCGTATTGGGCGTTTTCAGAGGAATCCGAGCCAATAGATCGAGCGCCGGTCGCAGGCGGTAATCGCTGAAGCCGAGGTATTGGCTCGGATCCCAGGTCATTCGGCTTGTCATCGAAAGTGATCTAGCCACCAAGCATCGCTTTCTTCAAGCCGCCATCGGCAGGTTGTGCTCCCAACCACACTGTCAACAACGCGCGATTGAAATTCTCACTGGGCATGGTGCCCTTGGTCGCTAGCTTGGTCCTCCAAGACTTGGTGCTCTGCTCAGGGGTTTCCCCAGATTGCCCATCGTCTATGACCACTACGTCTTCCATCGACCAATTATGGCAAGAAACGCTTTCATGGGACAATATTTCCTCGACCCTTCTCACGCCACAAGTTCTTGTTGATTAAGTATGTGACTAAGGCATTTGGACCATTTCTATGGGACAACAGCTAGCGGTGTTTGCGTTGTACACACAGGGGCTTCCGGGCGCGCCAGAAAGCGGAGTCTGCACACGGTGGACTTCGCTTTTCTCGCACGGACAGTTCGAACTCCTCCACGGTGTACTGGCTGACATCATGCCGCTCGCGGTTTTACGGCATGGTCAATTCGGTGCGCGGACGATACTATACGATCATGCTCTTTGGGCGGAGGTTCCGGACGATCATGCTCTTTGGGCGGAGGTTCCGGCCATGCGAAGGCAAGGGCGCGACAGGCAAGCCGTCTGCCTGCATCGGCGCGAGCCGCTCGTCGTTGCGTGG
The DNA here is from genome assembly GCA_029861845.1 of Gammaproteobacteria bacterium. Classification (GTDB taxonomy): domain Bacteria; phylum Pseudomonadota; class Gammaproteobacteria; order Acidiferrobacterales; family SPGG2; genus SPGG2. Next base: position 8,061 of record JAOTYM010000076.1, read on the forward strand.
CGCGTTTCGGTGCTCACCGATCTGGACATTGCTGAACACTACCAGCAGATCAAGGCTGCACTCGCGGCAGGATAACAGGGATGCGCGCACAGATTCTGAGACTCGCATCGGATCTCGCCAGGCGAGGAGACTCGTTCGTGCTGGCCACTGTAGTGCGCCGCGAGCCGCCAAGCTCTGCGCAGCTGGGAGACACCGCCCTCATTACCTCGGGTGGGGCCTTCCACGGGTGGTTGGGCGGGAGCTGTACACAACCGACTGTGGTGCGCGAAGCTCTCGTAGCTCTTGCAGACGGGGCGCCACGACTGATTTCGCTAGCTCCCAGCCCCGGGGGGGCGGGCGCGGTGGTGTAACTGTTCTCCCCATGACGTGCCATAGCAGAGGGAGTGTGGATATCTATATCGAGCCGGTGCTGTCAGCCCCGCGATTAGTGATCTTCGGCGTTTCCCCAGCGGCGCAGGCCCTTGCACGGCTCGCGAAATCGCTGGGGTACAGGGTGGAAGCAGTAGATCCACAGGCCGACCGAACGATCTTTCCCGAAGTGGACCGCCTGGTGACTGATCTTAATGCGCCTGAACTCGGCCATAAATCGCAGCAGGAGCTTGGCCCCCGCTTTGCCGTTGTGGCTACGCTAGGCCAGAGCGACGAAGACGCGATTCGGGCCGCACTCTCCCTCGAGCCTGCCTATCTCGGGGTGGTAGCGAGTCGCAAACGGCTCGAACAGCTGGCCGAAACACTGGCCGTGCAGGGCGTTGCTCCAGAATCACTAGCGCGCATCAGGAGTCCGGCCGGATTCGACATCGGAGCGGTGACACCGGAGGAGATCAGCCTTAGCATCCTCACCGAAATAGTACAAGTGGACCGGGCCCGCAGTGTCGAGCCCAAACCTGCAGGAGCCCCCGAGGCGTCAGCGTACGACGAGCGCGACCCGGTATGTGGCATGCCCGTGCTGGTGGCCGCGGCTCATCACCGAGCCGACTTCGCGCGCCGGACATATTACTTCTGCTGCGGAACATGCCGCGAGCGGTTCCTCGCGGAGCCCGAACGATACGCACTGGCTTCCGACGCGGGGGGAGCTGCGTGAGGAAAGAGATCCGGAGCATGCAGCAGGCGATGGAGAGCCACGGTTACATCGCCGAGCCCGCGATCGCCACCGCCGCTTTTCTGGCCCAAGAGATGCGAAAACCTCTCCTTGTTGAAGGCGACGCGGGAGTAGGAAAGACGGAAGTCGGTAAGGTATTCGCGCGGCTGCTAGACACAGAGCTTATCCGGTTGCAGTGCTACGAGGGACTCGATGTCAACACGGCGCTGTACGAATGGAACTACCAACGTCAGCTGTTGCGCTTAAGAATGGCAGAGCATGACGGGCAGCACTCATCCGAGCTGGAGGATATGATTTTCGGCCGCGACTATCTGCTTGAGCGCCCGTTGCTCCGCGCAATCACGCGAAACGAGGGCCCACCGGTCCTGCTTGTCGATGAGATCGATCGGGCCGACGATGGCTTCGAAGCATTCCTTTTAGAAGTTCTATCTGACTTTCAAATCACGATTCCCGAGTTTGGCACGATCAAGGCGGAGCACGTGCCGTACGTCGTGCTTACATCCAATCGCACTCGGGAGATCGGTGATGCATTGCGCCGCCGCTGCCTGCACCTGTATATCGAGCATCCTACCTTGGAAAAGGAGGTTCGAATCATCCGCAACAAAGTACCGGGTGTGGGCGAACGATTAGCGGCAGAAATCGCCCGGTTTATGCAGGCGCTTCGCAATCGCCAGCTCTACAAAGCCCCTGGAGTTTCCGAAACGCTCGATTGGGCGCAGGCATTAGTGTGCCTGCATAGCGACCATCTCGACGCGGAAACCGTGCAGCAGACCCTCGGCTGCCTCCTAAAGGATCAGCACGACGCGCGCGAACTTACGTCCAGCGCCGTCGCGTCGCTCGTCGGGCAGGCACGCAGCACCGATTCACAACGCGAATGAATCAGCACGACATCGTGGTACACCTGGCGCGCTTTGCAGGCGCGCTGCGACAAGGAGGGATTGACGTAAGCTTGAGCGATGAACTGGATGGTGCGGCAGCGTTACTCCTAGTGGACCTCCTCGATCGAGATGAAGTTCAGCGTGCGCTACGTACGACATTCAAGATCCAGCGGCGCGATTGGGAGGCGTTCGACGAGCTGTTCGATCGGTTCTGGGTTCGTGAGGGGGCGTCACATAGCCTTGTAACACAGCAGCCATGGCCACGTCTCGAGCGACACGCCCCGATTGGCCGGGTTGACCGGACCGAGGTGACCGACGTGCCCGCGGAGCAATCGAGCACCGAAACGCCCGGCGCGGACGTCCCGGGATACAGTCCCGAAGCGCGCCTGCGCCGAAAGCCGTTTGACCGGTGCTGCGAAACGGACCTGGCCGCCATGGAGCGGCTACTTGCCCGCCTTGCATTGAGGCTTGCCACGCGTCGGAGCCGCCGTCTCGTGCCAGTCCGTACGCGGGGGATCGCAGATCTCAGACGCAGTTTCCGGCGCGCGATCGCTACGCGCGGTGAGTTTGTTGAGCTCGCGCGGCGGGCGCGGGCGGTGGAGCAACCGCGCCTGGTACTGCTGTGTGACACCAGCGGCTCGATGGATGCGCACACACGCTTTCTGCTGGCGTTTGTGCTCTCACTTAAGCGCGTGGCGCGACGCGCTGAGATCTTCGCCTTCAACACTTCGCTGACGCGGCTTACACCGTGGCTTACACCCGGCAGAATTGGACCGGTGCTGGATCGCTTGGCTGCGGGCGTGCCAGACTGGGCGGGCGGTACCAAGATCGGCGAAAGCCTGGCGGATTTCGTCTCGCGCTACCAGAGTGAACTCGTAGATGGCAAGACGGTGGTTGTGATCCTGAGCGATGGTCTGGACCGCGGGGACACGCAGCTGCTGGTGCGAGCAATGCGCGCCCTTCACGCTCGGGCGCGCAAACTGATCTGGCTCAACCCGCTGCTAGGTGATCCGGGCTATCGGCCAGCGGCCCGCGGCATGGAAGCGGCGCTTCCGTTCGTGGATCATTTTGCACCGGCCCATAATCTGGAGTCGCTCGAGCGGCTGCTCCCTCTGCTGGCTGCTTGACTATGGCGCTGCAGATTGAGAAGAGCTTCGTCGTCAAGGCCGCGCCTGATATAGTGTGGGCGTTTCTCACGGACCCTCACCGTGTTGCCAACTGTCTGCCCGGCGCGGCGATTACCGAACAGGTAGACGCGCAGACGCACGCGGGCACAATAACGGTGAAGATCGGTCCGGTCTCCACGAGCTACAAAGGCAATATCACGTTCGAGCGTCTAGATCCGGATGCGCGGGAGGTGGAAATCGTGGGATTGGGCCAGGACGTCCGGGGCAAAGGGGGTGCCGAGATGCGCATGAACAGCCGGCTGACCGAACGCGCGCCGGGAGAAACTGAAGTAATGGTCACGTCAAACATCAACGTCACCGGCATGCTCGTGCAGTTCGGCCAGCGCATGATCCAGGATGTAGCCGATCAAATGTTTCAACAATTCGCGACGGCAATGCGGGATCAGCTAGAGGCCGGAACCGGCCCCGCGGCCGCTGAGAGGGGCGCGGCTGCACCCACCGCGGCCGAGGCGATCAATATCGTGGCGCTCGGAGCAACGGCCGGGAGGCGTATGATTGGCCGCACGTTGCGACAGCCGGTTTTTTGGGCCATCGTTGTAGCGCTGATCACGGCAATCTACTTACTCTTTTTCCGCTAGGCCGCTAGAGTGAGGAGAGGAGGGCGTTATGATTCCTGCTGCATTTGACTACCATGCACCGAACACACTTGCGGAGGCAATGGCGCTGCTGGCACGTTATGGGGAGGCAGCGAAAGTACTCTCGGGTGGCCAGAGCCTGTTGCCGCTGCTCAAGCTTCGCCTGGGTTACGCTGATCATCTGGTGGACATCGGGCGCGTCCCCGGGCTCGAATATATTAAGGAAGAGGACGGCTACCTGAAAATCGGCGGCGCAACCCGGGAGGTGGCGCTGGAACGCTCGGACCTCATCAGATCAAAGTACCCTATACTGTTGGATACCGCCCTGGTCATCGCCGATCCGCTCGTGCGCAATCGCGCCACCGTGGGCGGAAACTTAGCGCACGGCGACCCGGGAAACGATCATCCGGCGACGATGCTTGCCCTCGGCGCAGAAGTAGTGGCGACTAGTCCCAAGGGCGAGCGGACGATACCCATAGAAAAGTTCTTTACGGGACTTTTTACTACCGCGCTGAAACCCGACGAAATCCTCACGGCGATCAAAGTGCCGATCCCGGCGTCCCGCAGTGGCGGCGCCTATGTGAAGCTTGAGCGCAAGGTCGGCGATCTCGCGACGGCTGCGACCGCCGCGCAGGTGACTCTCGGGAAGAACGGCGAGGTCGAACGGGCCGGAATCGGCCTTACCAACGCGGGTCCCACGCCGATCAAAGCGACGCAGGCGGAGAACTACCTCCAGGGGAAAAAGCCAGATGATACGGCCATCACCGAGGCGGCTCGGTTGGCGGCGCAGGCCACCGCCCCCACGGTCGACCGCCGCGGGTCGGTGGAGTATAAGCGTGAAATGGCGCGCGTTCTCACGGCCCGCGCGCTCACGCAGGCGGTCCAGTGGGCAGGAGGGCACTAACCATGGCGGAACACAAGATTCGCGTCACCGTAAATGGCACGGCGCACGAGGCCGAGGTCGAGTCGCGGCTCTTGCTCGTGCACTTGATCCGGGATGTCCTGCGGTTTACGGGTACCCACATCGGATGCGATACGACGCACTGCGGCGCGTGCACGGTGCTGCTCGATGGCGAGCCGATAAAGTCATGTACCGTGCTTGCCGTGCAGGCCGATGGCCGGCAGCTAATGACGGTAGAAGGCCTAGAGAAAGATGGCCAGCTGCATCCGATCCAGGAGGGATTCTGGGAAAAGCATGGCTTGCAGTGCGGCTACTGCACGCCCGGCATGATGATGACGGCGTATGCACTGCTGCAACAAAACGGTAATCCGAGTGAAGATGAGATCCGGCAAGCAATCTCGGGTAACTTATGTCGCTGTACCGGATACATGAATATCGTCAAGTCGATACGGTACGCGGCAGAGAAACTGCCGTAGGGAGAGAACGATGGTACCTCAGACGATAGCAGAAGTGGGTGGCATGGGTCACTCAATCAAGCGCAAGGAAGATCCGCGCCTGATCCGCGGCAAGGGTACGTACGTGGACGATATCCAGCTTCCCGGCATGGTCTACATGGATATAGTCCGGAGCCCGTTTGCCCATGCCAAGATCAAGTCCATCAACTCGGAGAATGCGCTGAAGGTCCCCGGCGTACTCGCCGTGATTACGGGTGAGACGCTCGCGCAATACAACCTGCACTGGATGCCGACTCTGATGTCGGACACGCAGATGGTGCTTCCCACGGAGAAGGTGATGTACCAGGCGCAGGAAGTGGCAGCGGTCATCGCGAGCGACCGCTACGCCGCGGCGGATGGCGTCGAGGCGGTTGAGGTGGAGTACGACCCGCTCCCCGTGGTCGTGGACCCGTTCAAGGCGTTGCAACCGGATGCACCAGTGTTGCGAACCGACAAGGAGGGCAAGAAAGACAACCACATCTTCCATTGGGAGGCTGGCGACAACGAAGGTACGAATCGGGCGATTGACGAGGCCGATGTCGTTGTCAAGCAGGACATCTACCTCCCGCGCATTCACGTCGCGTCGATCGAGACCTGCGGATGCATTGCAGACTTTGATCGCGTGATGGGGAAGCTCACCGTCTACATGACGACCCAGGCGCCCCATGCGGTCCGCACGGTGTTTGCGCTCGTGGCCGGGCACGTCGGGCTCTCGGAGGAGAAGATCCGCATCATCTCGCCCGACATCGGCGGTGGGTTCGGCGGCAAGGTCCCGGTCTATCCTGGTTATGTGATCGCGGTCGCCGCGTCCGTGGTCCTCGGGAAGCCGATCAAGTGGATCGAGGATCGCATAGAAAACCTGCAGGCGGATTCGTTTGCGCGCGATTATCATATTACCGCTGAGCTTGCGGCTAAGAAAGATGGCACGATGACCGGACTGCGGATCAAGACGCTGGCCGATCACGGCTACACTGACGCTGCCGCGAATCCGTCCAAGTTTCCCGCCGGTATGTTCTCGATCTGCACTGGATCCTACGACTTCAAGCACGCGTTCGCCGAGGTCGATGGCGTCTACACGAACAAGCCGCCGGGCGGGATTGCTTACCGCTGCTCATTCCGCGTCACCGAAGCGGTGCACGCGATCGAGCGAATGACTGACGTGTTGGCGCACGAACTCAAAATGGATGCGGCCGACCTGCGACTCAAGAACTTCATTCCGGCGGACAAGTTCCCATACAAGTCAGCACTCGGGTGGGAGTACGACAGCGGCAACTATCATGGCGCGCTGGAGAAGGCCATGCAGAAGATCGGCTATGCCGGACTCCGTAAGGAGCAAGCCGAGAAACGGAAAGCCGGCGAGCTGATGGGAATCGGGATCTCCAGCTTTACCGAGATTGTCGGTGCCGGTCCGTCGAAGCACTTCGACATACTCGGGCTCAAGATGTTCGACTCGTGTGAGATCAGGATCCATCCCACAGGTAAGGCGATTGCCCGGTTTGGGACCAAATCGCAAGGCCAAGGGCACGAGACCACGTACGCGCAGATCATCGCGGAAGAGCTAGGCATCCCCGCGGCGCACATCGAGATCGAGGAAGGAGACACGGATACGGCCCCCTACGGCCTTGGCACCTACGCGAGTCGTTCGACACCCACCGCTGGTGCGGCCGGTGCCATGGCGGCGCGTAAGATTCGCGAGAAAGCAAAGAAGATCGCCGCCCATCTGCTTGAGGTAGCTGAAGGAGATCTCGAATGGGAGCCGGGAAAGTTCTCGGTCAAGGGCGCGCCGCAGAAGGCTAAGACCATTCAAGAGATCGTGTTTGCCGCTTACACGAACCATCCCCCTGGGATGGAGCCCGGGCTGGAGGCGGTCTCGTACTATGATCCGCCAAACCTTACCTTTCCGTTCGGCAGTTATATCTGCGTCGTCGACCTTGACCGCGGTACCGGGGAGGTGAAAATTCGTCGGTTCGTTGCGGTGGACGACTGCGGCAATATTATCAATCCAATGATCGTGGATGGCCAAATCCACGGCGGCCTTACCATGGGCATGGCGCCCGCACTGCTGGAGGAAATCAGTTACGACGAGAACGGCAATGTGCAGGGCGGCAGCTTCATGGATTATCTGCTTCCCACTGCGGTAGAGACGCCTCAATGGGAAACAGACAAAACAGTCACACCTTCGCCCCACCATCCCTTCGGCGCAAAAGGTGTCGGTGAGTCGGCGACCGTCGGCGCACCGCCGGCGATCGCTAACGCCATCGTGGATGCGTTGGCGCACCTGGAAGTGCGACACATTGATATCCCCATCACACCCGAGAAGGTGTGGAAGATTCTTAAGGAGAAGGGGGTAGCGCTCTAGGACGGATTACGCCCGCCGCAGGCTTGTCGGCGGACTGGCGCATAAAAATGATCGCCTAGCGCTCGCCGGCTTGTCGACGGCGGCGTCGCGCCAGCTGTACAGTGTCATTCAGCACGTAGCGCGGCAAGGTCTTCCGGTGTGTCTACGTCGATCAGCGTGCCCTTATCCGCCAGGGGAACCTCGCAAACCAGTCCTGCATGGGTCGTAATGAGATCGCGTGCACCGACGTCACCGGTGAGCCGACGGATCTCGGGAAAGAAACGTCTGGCCCACAGTACCGGATTACCGCGACTGCCGCTGGCCTTCGGCACGCAAATCGCTCGACCGTTGTCTGGGTCGAATGCGTCGATGAGGTGGTCGATATGGGCTGCAGAAATCCGCGGCATATCACCCAGGCAGATGAGCACGCCATCGCTATTGGCCGGCACCGCGTTGAGTCCCCGCCGTAAGGACGTGCTGATGCCTTGCCGGTAATTCGGATTGTATACGCAGATCACGTCGTAACCTGACAGTGCCTGTTCGACCTGTTCGTGTTGGTGGCCAGTCACGACAATGATAGCCCCGGCTTGTGAGGTGAGTAGCGCCTTGATTATGCAAGTCACGAGCGGCACTCCGTTCATCTCTACGAGCAGTTTGTTGATTGTTCCCATTCGAGTTGAGCGGCCGGCCGCCAGCACGAGCCCGGCAATCCGGGACGTGCTGGCAGCACTGGTGGTCGTTTGCGGCATTGCTATCGGGGCTCGGGCGCGCGCCGTTAAACGTGTCTTACGATTTCGCGCGTAGGACCTGGGTAATCTCGGCCATGATCGCGATTGCAATCTCGCCGGGTGTTCGTGCGCCAACCGGCAGACCAACGGGTCCATGGATGCGCGACAGCGACTGCTCGGTGAATCCGGCTTGCGCAAGCCGTTCACGGCGTGCGGTTTGGGTCTTTTTGCTTCCGAGCGCACCGATATAGAAGGCCTCTGATTTGAGCGCTACCCTAAGCGCGGGCTCATCGAGCTTCTGATCGTGGGTCAACGTAATGATCGCGCTCCGTTTGTCGGGCACCAACCGCTTGAGCGCTTTGTCGGGCCACTCCTTGACCACGTTGGCAAAAGGGAAGCGTTCGTCGGTCGCGAAGGCGTGGCGCGGATCGATGACAATAACCGCATAACCCGCGAGCCCCGCCATCACCACGAGCGCCTGTGCGATGTGGACGGCACCGACAATAAACATACGCCGGGGTGGGCTGTGCACATGAACGAAGAGCGTACTGCCTTCTGTCTCGACCATCACGCTGCGGTCATCAAGCAGCGCGCGCTGTGCCGCACTCACGGCCGCGGCCCCGATGGGGACAGTATCAGGCGATGTGTCAGCGTAGATCACGGCCTGCATGCCGGATTCGAGCACGGTGGCCAACGCGACCGGTTTTTCGGCACTGCGCGCCGCCACGAGCTCGTCGAGAATGGCCCGTTTCATTCGATCCGTTCCAGGTAAATCTGGACCTCGCCGCCGCAGGCAAGGCCGACATCCCAGGCCTGTTCATCGGTAATGCCAAAATTCAGCAGGCGGGGTTTACCTTGCTTGATCACATCCAGGGCTGCACGCACGACCGCGCCTTCGACACAGCCGCCGGAAACCGAGCCCACGAAGGCACCGGCGTCATCGACGGCCAGTTGACTGCCCACTGGGCGTGGCGACGAGCCCCAGGTTAACACGACGGTCGCCAGCGCCACCGCCTTACCCTTGCCGTGCCAGGTGACCGCAGTCTCAAGCACGTTCTCAGAGCCTATTCTTATTCCATCGTCTGTAGCCATTGTGTTACCGCTTCAGCCCAGTGCGGTCTGGAAAGACTCAGCACCGCAGCCAGGTCGGCGAGACTTTCCAGATTATGCATCGAATGCAAATCATGTGGCCACGAGTATGGCATGTTCATTCCTCATTCCACTAGAAACTTGACAAAGACTTTACACTGCAGCAAGCGGCTCGCATTTCCCGGCGAGCAAAAGCGATCCTCGACGAAATCGAGAATCTAATAGGTAAGAGTCACTACATCTCCTTAAATAATGATCCATGGCTCACACAAGTGAGAGCTGGAATCAGGCGACTTCGGGAGGTGCCGTAGCCGCGCCACATCGCACAGGCACATTGGGAGACGTAATTCTCTCCATCTTTTCGTGTGGGTAACCGAAGATCTAAGCTAATCGTATTGGTAGTGGCCGCCAGATGCGCACACCGTTGTCCCGATGTCCGACATATAGACATCGCAATCACGCCTGAGAAGGTGTGGACGATTCTTAAGGAGAAAGAGCGAGCGCTGTAGTGCGGCGAGTTGCCGCCCTTCGGCGGTAGTCGGATAACTGCGTATGTCTTCGCACTGTGACGCCACGAAATGTCGTGTGTCAAATTTGATGGGATGGACCTTCCCTCTTTATTGACATGAACAGATAGCTTCATGCTGGCTCATTAGAAGCCGTTAAGAAAGAGGGCTGGGTCCATATATGTGTCAACGTAAAATTTGCTAGAGCAGAAAATCAACGAGTTCCGTCGGATTTTTAATTAAAGCAAGCGCCGCAAGTGGCTGATTAAATAAAAGTTTGAATTTCCCGGGCGCGACTACGAACCAGGTGATCGGGAGTCCGTGGTAGGCCTGCGGCACAGTGGCTATATAAGTTATCGATTCTTGGGAAGTCGCACCGGATGATTAATCTGGTGCGGGCTAGACCATCGAGTCGCCTCCGATATGGGAAATAGACCACAGCCTTACAGGGTTTCTCCAGCACTGCCTTCCCCTAGCGCGGAGCATCTGTCAGATTAGAAGAGAGTTTTACCTCAATAAAAGAATACCAGGGGGGGGCTGTAGAATTCGAACTACAGGAGATGACAAAAGTCAGTTAATTAATCAATAATCATTATTTCAGCTGCTTTCACGATATAGTTGCCTAACACGGCCCTTCAGCTGCCCATAACGCGCCAGCCGAGCTTTCACGCTATGCGCTGAACCGTGCGCAACGAAGTAAATGAAATAATCAGATATCTGAAATGGCAACCGTCCTTATTTTATATTCCACCACTGACGGGCACACTAAAGAGATATGCCAGAAAATTCGATCTGTGGTCCAACAGCATGGCCATGAAGTCCAACTTATTTCTATCGATGACGAATTGCATGTAGACCTCGGGTCATTTGATAAGATTGTTGTTGGAGCGAGTATTCGCTATGGAAAACACAATAAAAAAGTTTTCGATTTTGTAGCGCGTAATGAGAAGATTCTGGAAAATAAACCTAGTGCCTTTTTCTCTGTTAATGTTGTTGCTCGAAAGCCTGATAAGGATCAACCTGATAACAATCCGTATATGCGAAAATTTCTGGAACAAGTGCCATGGCAGCCTAATGAGGTGGCGGTCTTTGCAGGGAAAATAGATTATCAGAAATACCGTTTTTTCGATCGTTTAACGATACGCCTAATAATGTACATTACAAACGGCCCAACCAACCCCAAAACTGTTGCAGATTTTACGAATTGGGAAAAGGTCGAGAATTTTGGCAGGGTGATTAGTGAAATGTAAGAAAAAACGTAACAATCACATCCAGCAGATGCTGAACATCCCCCTCTCTATCGTTAGAGATTAGATGTTGCGTTGACTGGTTGAGTCCGCACCCAAAAGCGGTCCTTCATGATGTACAGTGACAGTTATCACCTGACACCCGCCCCGGGCGGGTTATCCGTTTAAGCCGCTTTCTTACTCGTCTTCGTTGCTCCTTTTTCGGGTTTGGGTAATCCCTTCACGAATATCTCATAGGGTGTCTTCCCGTTCGTCGAACGACCTTGGTGTGGACGCTTATTGTTGTAGTGTTTGAGATAAGTATCGAGATCGGTCTGCATCTCCTCGACACTTTCGTACCACTTGCTGCGGCCCATAATGCGAAAGTGCTCATCGAGCAGGGTACGATGAAGCCGCTCGACGAAGCCGTTGCTCTGCGGGCGACGGACCTTGGCGGTGCGATGCTCAATACTCTCGAGCTGCAAGAAGAGCTCATAAGGGTGGTGGTCGGGCCGCCCGCAGTACTCACGACCATTGTCGCTCAGAATCGTCGTGATCGGGGCGCGGTGGCTCTCAAAGAATGGCAACACATCGGTATTGAGCACGTGCACGGCAGTCACCGGCAGCTTGCTGGTGTAGAGCCTTCCCCACGCGTAGCGCGAGTAGCAATCGATCACGGACTGCAGGTACACCTTGCCCACACCCTTTAAGGTGCCGACGAAGAAGGTGTCCACCGCCACCAGCTCCCCGGTGTACGTCGTCACAATGTGGCGCTCGCGAAACTCCGGGCTGAAACGCTCGAGCAGACGCACCTGCGCCTCGTTGAGCTCAAGCTTGCGTTCGCGCACCGTCTTCTCCAGGCGCAATAGTCGCTCGTGCTTGGTGAGCAAGTTGTGGCGAGCCCATACGCCCCGCACACCGGTCGAGCTCACCTGAATCCCCTTGAGCGCTAACTCTTGCGCGACGCGCAGCGGTCCCTGGGTGGGATGATGGAGACTATGTGCCAGCACCGCTTTTTCAATCTCTTCACTGACCCGGTTGGGATGCGGGCCCTTGGCACCGGGCAACCGGTCAAGCAACCCCTCAGCCCCGTAGAGTTGGAAGTTTCGCCGGATCTCGTAGAACTGCTGTCTTGAGTAGCCCATGAGGCGACATGCTTTGCTCACGTTTTGCAAATCGGTGGCCAACTCTAGCAAGCTCAGTTTACGTCGTGCTACCTTCTTATCAGTGGTCATACCGGTTTCTCCTGTTAGGTTACAGTCAGAGCTTCATCTACTCCTTCTATAACCCAGCCAGGGGCGGTATGGCCACGCTGTTAGATCAGGCCAACTGTCAGGTGAATACCGTCATCAAACA
>JAOTYM010000185.1 GCA_029861845.1 Gammaproteobacteria bacterium
ACGATGAGAATGTCGTTGTGCTGGGGCAAGACGTTGGTGTGAATGGTGGCGTGTTTCGCGCGACCGAGGGATTGTTGGATCAGTTTGGCCCGCGAAGGGTGTTAGACACACCGCTGGCGGAGCTGATGATTTCCGGCGTGGCCGTGGGTATGGCTGCGCAGGGCATGCGGCCTGTGGCCGAGATCCAGTTCATAGGTTTCGTCTATCCCGCCATTGACCAGATTGCCAATCATGCGACGCGTCTGCGCACACGTACCCGTGGCCGCTTGACCTGTCCCATGGTGCTGCGCACTACCCATGGCGGCGGTATCCACGCGCCGGAACATCACTCCGAGAGTCTGGAGTCTTTGCTCGCGCATATCCCCGGTTTGCGGGTGGTGATTCCGTCTTCACCAGCGCGTGCCTATGGGCTATTACTTGCTGCGATTAGAGACCCTGATCCGGTGGTGTTTCTGGAACCGGTGAGAGTCTATAGAGCGTTCAAAGGTCCAGTTAGCGACGACGGTAAAGCGATGCCACTCGATCGTTGTTTTATCGTGCGTGAAGGGCGCGATCTGACTTTAGTGACGTGGGGCGCGATGATGAAAGAAACGCTGGCTGCTGTGGACGATTTTGCAAAGGAAGGGGTCGATGCGGAGATCATTGATGTAGCGACCATAAAACCTTTGGACACGCAAACCATACTGCAGTCGGTAGAGAAAACCGGTCGCTGTGTCATTGTGCACGAGGCTGCACAAACCGCTGGTTTCGGCGCTGAAATTGCAGCACAGCTTGCCGATGAGGGGCTTACTTCGTTACTGGCACCGGTTTATCGAGTGGCGGGGTACGATACGGTGATGCCGTTACCCAAACTGGAACATCGGTATCTGCCGAGCAAGGCACGTATCCTAGAAACCTCACGTCGCGCACTGCAGTACGTTTAATTGCCAAGGCCTACCGGCGGTCACTGATGTGTCATGCAGCAAGTAACCAACTCGGCGCGCGTTGGGGCGATGTGTCAAGTAAAACGAGGCAGGAAAACCGCCTTCCGTTAGTTTGGATGGCCTAGTGGTGTGACGGTTGGTTTGCACTGGTGTCGTCGAGTTGCATCGCCGACTTTCTCGGCCCAAATAGCTTAAAACCCGCGGCCCCTTGCCACATCGAGTGCGAACCCTAGCAGCCCATTCGCTAGTTTATCGAATTCGCCAAAGCGTGGTTCATGGGTCTCGCCCCTGCGGTAGCGCGCGTGTAGCTGCATGAAAACGACGCCTAGTTTGAACACAGCAAGTACCCGGTAAAACAGAAACTCTGAAAGATCGAGATCTGTGCGTTGCGCGTAACGCTCGGCAACTTCTTGACGGCTCAAGAATCCAGGATTGGTGGTTGGCATTTGCTTGAGTTCCCTCATCGCCGGCGGATCATCGGGTTCAGCCCAGTAACTCAACAGCGTTGCCAGATCGAACAACGGATCGCCCCGAGTACACATATCCCAGTCGATTACTGCCACGGGGTGGCCTGCATGTTTTGGATCCAAGATGATATTGTCTAGTTTGAAATCGTTGTGGAGCAAGGCGACTTTACTAACAGGCGTTCTGTAGTTCTGTAACCACCGACCGAGGTCGATCGCGGCTGGCGGAGGGTTGCCGTTTGTGGCCACAGCGGCGCGTTTGATCCAACCTTGGACCGCTCGGTCAAGAAACTCATCGGGGTGTCCGAGATCCTCAAGATCGACTTGTCGCGGTGGGATTGCATGCAGATCCGCGAGAGTTGCGATCATCATCTCGCTTAACAGCGCTTCTTTCCCTTTTAGTTTTACCGGCAAGGTGGAACGCACCACCAGACCTGGTCGATATTCCATCAAGAAGAACGGGACCCCCAGGACAGTGTTGTCATCGCAGAATATTGTTGCACGTGGCGCTAGAGGAAAGTGGCGCCATAGACGGCTCAGCACCTTGAACTCGCGGGCCATGTCATTGGCACCTGGTGGCAGTGGCCCAGGGGGCGGTCGGCGCAACACCATCGGTTGGTGGTCGACTTCGATCAGGAAATTGAGATTGCCAAAGCCTCCGGCAAACTGTCGCGGAGGCGTCGATGTGGACAGACTGACGCCTTGAGTGGAAAGGTAGATAGACAGTTTTCTGAGATCGAGCTGGAATGAGGCAGCGGGGCTGCGGAACTCCGGGTCAACGTGCGATAAAGTTTGCTTCATGTGTAGCCGCGTTGTCGCATCAGGCGATGTGGTCAGCGTTGCATGTCCCGCATGAGGGAGCCGGTGAGGCGTATTAGGATAAGAGCATAGCAGCTGCGTTCATCCAAAGACGAACTTGCAAACCCTGCGTCGGCCGATGTGTAGGTCATCTTCAGGCGTACAATACCTTTCCCAACAGCAACAGGGTGAGAGTGCAACCAATGGACCCGATACATACCACCGATGAGCATCGCATTTTGCGTGAACAGGTGCGTCGCTTTGTCGAGAATGAAGTTGTTCCTTACGGCAATGCATGGGAACTCGAGGGCAAAGTCCCACGGGAAGTCTATCGGCGCATGGGGGAGCTCGGCTTTCTCGGCATGCGTTGCCCGGTTGAATATGGTGGCAGCGATTTGGATGCACTGGCAATGGTAGTGTTTGCAGAGGAACTCGCCAAATGCACCTACGGCGGTTTTACCATGTCTATAATGGTGCACACTGACATGGCCTCGCCACACCTGGTTCATTCGGGGACCGAGGAGCAGCTCGCGCGCTATGTGCCTGGGGTGATCTCTGGAGAAATCATTACCGCCATCGCGGTGACCGAGCCCGACGCCGGTTCAGACGTACAAGGATTGCGCACCGCAGCGCGCCGTCACGGCAACGGCTGGATGCTTAATGGCGCCAAGGTATTCATCACCAATGGGGTGTATGGAAATTTGCTCATTGTGGCGGCGAGAACGGATCTTGAAGCCAAGCCTTCCCGCGGCACCTCGATGTTTTTGGTCGACACAGATACACCCGGCGTAACGATTGCTAAGAAGCTGGATAAAATGGGATGGCGTTGCTCGGATACCGCAGAGCTTGTATTCGAAGATGTGAAGCTGCCGGCAGATGCGTTGTTGGGCGAACAACACCGCGGCTTTTACGAGATCATGAAGAACTTTCAGAACGAACGGCTGGCCGCGGCCGCGATTTACGTTGGCGAGGCAACCAAGGCCTTAGAGCTTACCTTGGACTATGTAAATACCCGTAAGGCATTCGGCGGGGTGTTATGGGATAAACAAGCGATACGCCAGCGTCTAGCAATGTTGGCAGGCCAGGTAGAAGCCTTTCGTCATCTTGTCTATCACACCGCTTGGATGGATTCTAAAGGCGCGGACTGTGTCAAGGAGGTTTCCATGGCCAAGGCCTGGGGTGGGGAGTTGGTGAATAAGGTGCTATTTGCTTGCCAGCAATTCCACGGTGGGTTCGGCTACATGCGTGAGGCTGCCATTGAGCGCATGGTTCGCGATGGGCGGGTTCACACCATAGGTGGTGGCGCCACCGAGGTGATGCTAGAGGAAGTCGCTAAGCGTATGGTGTAGTGGAGTCCAGGTTTCCCGCTCTACGCAATTTCAAAAATGCCTTCGATCTCCACAGCGAGGTCATAGGGAAGATTATTACAGCCCACTGCAAAGCGGGCGTGGCGGCCCTTGTCTCCGAAGATCTCCAATATCAGTTCGGAGGCTCCGTTCATCACTTGGGTCTGATCGATAAAGTCGGCAGCCGAATTGATGAAACCACCGAGCCTGACGCAGCGCGTCACCCGGTCGAGATCGCCATCGCAGGCGGCACGTACTTGAGTGAGGATGTTGAGACATACCAGACGCGCACACGCCTGAGCTTGTTCTAGGGTATAACGCTCTCCGACTTTGCCCTGGTAGGCGAGTTCCTTACCGATGAGTGGACCTTGCACGCACCAGACCTGATTTCCGGTGCGAACATACGGGGCGTACTTACCGACAGAATGCGCCGGGGCAGGAAGTTCGATGGAAAGCTCGCGCAAGCGCGCGTCTATACATCCACCCATGCTGTCAACCCTTTACCGCTAGCGAATAGACCGCCGATCGCTGCATCGTCTGTTAACTATCCATCCCATAATCACGCAGTACCTGCGCCACGCGAATGCGAAAGTTCGAGAATATTTCACTCTTGCCCTGTTGTTGCGCAGCTTGGTGCTCGGCATGTTGCTTCCATTGGATTACGGCTTGTTCGTCCCGCCAGAAGGACAACGATACATATTTTCCAGGGCTCACCATGCTTTCGAATCTCTCCACTGAAATAAATCCGTCGATTTTTTCTAACTCTGGCCGCAACATAGCGGCTAGGTCAAAGTACTGCTGACTCCGACCTGGGTTCATTTCCACTTCGAATATGACGGCAATCATGAGAGCACCAATCCAATCCGCTGATATTCGGTTGTTTTGTTGCTATGCGCAACCAAGCATACGCCTGCAGCGGGATATCAAGAATGCTTCTTTAGGACCTGGCGGTAAAGGGTGGGATCCACGTTGCCTCCTGAGCAAACTACTACGACGGTTTTTCCTTGAATAGCAAACTTCCCACTGAGTACGGCTGCGAGCGCCACCGCACCACCGGGTTCGACCACGAGTTTGAAGTGGTGGAACGCTTGTGCCATTGCCGCGGCCGTTTGCAAATCCGATACTGCTAGCCCGCCTTGCACCAAGCGTGAATTGATGGCGAAAGTAAGCTCGCCGGGTTGAGGCACCACTAGCGCATCACAAAACGACTCCGCATCCTCGGCATTTGAGAGACGCTTTCCGGCGACCAACGAGCGCGCGGTATCGTCAAACCCCTCTGGCTCCACTGCCAGAATCTCCGTTGATGGACTTTCGGTCTGCAGCGCCAGTGCGCAGCCAGCGATCAGTCCCCCGCCACCGCACGGGCACAATAACGTATCTACGGAAACAGCGAGTTCACGTGCCTGGGTGGCAAGCTCAAGCCCCACGGTGCCTTGCCCGGCAATGATGTCAGTGTCATCGTACGGCCTGATCAGGATAGCGTTGCGCTGCTCCGCCAGATTCTCGGCAAGTCGCTCCCGACTTTCGCTGTAACGATCGTATAACACGACCTCTGCACCGTAGGCCCGTGTGTTCTCGATCTTGATCCGTGGAGCATCGCTCGGCATCACAATAACGCTTGGAATTCCGTGTAACCGAGCAGCCGCAGCAACCCCCTGGGCATGATTGCCTGAGGAGTAGGCCACCACCCCTCTTGGCCGGATGTGGGGATCTATCCGCGAAATCTTGGTATATGCCCCACGGAATTTGAATGAACCGGTGTGCTGCAGCGCCTCGGCTTTTATCAGCAGTCTGCCGTCGAGTTTCTCGTTCAAAAGCACTGACTCCAGCAGTGGGGTTCGTCTGGCGTGTGTGCGCAGCAGCCGGTCGGCCTCAAAGATATCCTTGAACTGTGGTGGCTTCATTGTGATCTAGCCATGGAATGCGGACTGTTCGTCTCGCCGCCTATTCCTATTGCTCTGGGCAGTTGATAATCTGTAGCGGAAGGCTCTACGGG
>JAOTYM010000186.1 GCA_029861845.1 Gammaproteobacteria bacterium
CGTGGTCAACAACGGTGGCGATGTCACCTACACGCCGGCACTCGGCTTCTCCGGGACCGATACGTTTACCTATACCGCGACCGACGGGGCAGATCCCTCCAACGTGGCGACGGTGACGGTGACGGTGAACGCCCCTGCTGCGCTGGATCTCGACATCGCCCAATTCCGTGTGACCAAGAATGTCAGGGTCGGCGGCAAGAAGCTCGTCGATATTAAGCTGGTGGTCAAGAACAACAGCACCGTCAACAGCGGCGCTACCAGACCTGCGAATCTGATCGGCGTGCAGGGCGGAGTGGTGATTTACAATTGTCAAACAGGACTCGTATGTCCTGCGCCCTTGCAAGTTTCCGATCCGGTCGGCGACGGGCGCAGCCGGTTCGAGTTCCCGTCGTACACGCCGACCGCCACCGGCGACATCAACTGGACCGTGATGATTATTGACGATAACGATCCGGATGATGACACGGCGACGGCCGTGACCAGCGTACGGTAGTGCCCTGAAGGCGGCGCTGTCACAGACCGCTAGAACTTGTTAACCTGTAATCAGGTGGGGGAGGGAGCGATCCCTCCCCTTTCTTACTCGTAGGAGCTAAGGGATTCACTTGTCTGCGGGCGCGGAGAAAGCCGTTCCGTTGATAGCGGATCGGGAAATCGCAAGCTCTGCGGTCGGGTTTTGGATCGCCACCGAAAAGCAATGAAGTTCTTTAATCTCTTACTACTCGGTGTGCTTAGCATCTGTGCCGGCTTCCTTCTGGCCTTCTTGGGGGGCGTCGGGACGCTGAATCAGGAGCAAGTCTCCGCGACTGACTCAACCGGGAAGACTCGTGCCGAGCAACCCGCGCCGCTGGCCGGCACAGCAGCGGTTTCGCCCACGACAACCGACCCTTCCTTGAGCCCGCGCCTCGTGAAGGCGGAGAACCGACAACCGACGCCGGCGGACGACCAAACCAACCAACAGCAGAGCCCTCAGCTCGCGATCTCTGGGCGCGTGTTGGACGACGCGGGCGAGCCGATCCCCGGCATCGAGCTCAGGTTGACGGCGGTGCGTCTGTTTGACGGCGACGAGGGGACAGCGGTTTCGCTGGGCGCACACGAGCAGTTCACGCTGACTGGTTTTGACGGCCTCTATACGTTCGGGCAGCTCGCCGATGGCGACTACAGAATCCGAAGCCCGGCCACGGATTATTACGCGCCAGCCCAAATAGCGGCTCGCGCCGGTGTGAGTTCTGCCGACCTCGTATTGGCGGGACAGCGGGCGCTGCGGGTGCACGGCGTTGTGGCGAATACTGACGGCACCCCGCTTGCCGGGGTGCAGGTAACGCCAATCGTCCCACGGGCCGGCAGCGTCACCACCGGCCAGGAAGGCCAGTACCAGCTTCAGCTAACACTAGCGACGACACGAGGCAATTATTTAGTGCGATTCCAGCATGCGGGTTACCGCGAGCAACGTGTGCCAGTGCGGCAAGCCGACTGGGTCGGACAGGACACCATTCGGGTCGACGCCTCCCTGGCGCCGGTCGAGACGATCGCCGTGGTCGCGGGCACTGTCAAGAGCAGCACCACGGGTTTGCCGCTGGCGGGCGAGGTCGTGCAGCTCTACTCACCGCGGCTCAAGCACCGTTATCGCACCGCCACGGACCAAGCGGGTACGTTCTTGATGCGAGACGTTGAGACCGGGCAGGACTACCGGTTGTTGATCCGCCCGAAGGGTGAGTACCAGGACTATGACCAGCGAAATCTGCGGGTTACGGCGGCGGGCTTGCGTCTGGACCTCGTGCTCGAGGCGCTGAGCGTCGGGCGATTGACAGGGCATATGGTGGATGTGGACGGCAATCCCATTCCGCGCTTCAGTCTCCTGCTCCGCAGCGGTACGGCCACCAGTCAGTGGTTACGGGTCACCGGGGATAGTCAAGGCTACTTTGTCGTCGACGATGTCCCGGCCGGTGCGCTGATTCTGCGGACCTCCTCCACGCCGTTGTTCACCGTCAGTGGCATTGACTTGCCTGGTGGCGACGAAACACAGCTTGCGCTCGTGTTGGACTGGGGCACGCACGCTATCCACGGTCGGGTCGTGGACAGCTTAGGGCAGCCGGTGCCTATGTCCAAGATTACTGTGTCTTGGGTCCATCAGGACAACGGCGTGCGCAGTGGGTCCCGTCGCCAGACGGTCGCCGACGCGCAAGGTTATTTCCGGCTTGATCAGCTGGGGCCGGGCCCGCACACCCTGCACATCAATGCACCCGGATTCGATGGGGCGCGTCTCGATCATGATGCCACCGAGCAAGGACGCGAGCTCATGGTGCAGCTGCAGGAAAAGATTTGAGTAGCGTTTTTGAGAAGAAAAAAGGTGAAAAAAAGGGGTGACAAAAAGGTGTCACCCATTAGCCAGCTCGGATCAAGAGACAAATAAACTCCGCCAGCGTTTTTTTTCACACGACTACTCCAACACTCCAACCTCGCATGAACGGTGCAACTGTTTGTCGATCTGCGCACCCATGATTTCAGCGCTAAGGCATCGGTCAGTGAGAACATTCCGTTGAAGAGTTGGTGGCGAAGCTCAAGGCACGTCTGGAACAACGGCCTGACGATGCCAAGGGGGACACCGTTTTCATCTTTGCACAGGTCCCGACGGGGCCGAAAATGCCGCTAGCGGTCGTACGCAAACAAGTCAAAGGTCTGCCCACGACCGTGACCCTAGATGACTCTATGGCCATGATGCCGGCGATGAAGTTGTCACGGTTAGCTTGATGCGCGTAGTACTTGGTCTGCATCTCGGCAAGAAGCCGTTAAATAGTCGAAAATTATTCCGCCACTTAAAACAGATCCCCATTATCGAAACGGAGACGGAGGCACTGATTGATCCAGCTCGGCGTTAACATTGATCATGTGGCGACGTTGCGCCAAGCGCGCGGCACACGCTATCCGGATCCAGTACAGGCGGCCATCGATGCTGAACAGGCAGGCGCGGATGGCATCACCTTGCACTTACGGGAAGACCGCCGGCATATTCAGGAGCGAGACGTTGCGCTCCTCAAGCAGGTGCTGCAGACGCGCATGAATTTGGAGATGGCATCGGTCGAAGAGATGGTCAACTATGCGTTAGAGATCAAGCCTGAGCATTGCTGCTTGGTGCCCGAACGACGTGAAGAACTCACCACCGAGGGTGGTCTCGACGTTGTTGGCCGCCAGAAGGAACTTGCGCAGACATGTGCCCGCCTCAAGGATGCCGACATCCAAGTCTCATTGTTTATCGATCCGGATCCAGACCAAGTAGCGGCGGCGGCCGAAAGTGGTGCACCGGCGATTGAAATTCATACCGGCCGCTTTGCCGACGCGGTGGGCGAAGCGTCGCGTGCGAGCGAGCTGGCGCGGGTAAAGGCGGCGGTGAAGCAAGGTCTAGATCTCGGGCTTCAGGTGAATGCTGGCCATGGTCTCAATTACCACAATGTGCAGGATGTGGCCGCGATCGCGGGCATCACCGAGCTTAATATCGGCCACGCGATCATTGCCCGCGCTGTTTTTACCGGTCTGCAAGACGCCGTGCGTGAGATGAAAAGCCTGATGATAGAGGCCGCGCTGGAATGATTTTCGGCATCGGCACCGATATCGTTCGCGTGGTGCGCATGGAGAAGAATCTGCAACGAGACATACGTGAGTCTGGCCGACGAAGACGACTATGCGGTTGCGGTTGTGGCCCTATATACCAAGTTAGTGTCGACCCTGCCGCGCACTGGGGCGTCTATGATGCACGCTGACTCGACGTTATGGTGCCGCTGGCCGGCGCTAGCAGTACCTCGAATGCACGAGCTGGCAACGGCCTGCTGGTGAGATAACCCTGAAACTCATCACAGCGACTCGCCCGCAACATACGCAACTGTTCCTTGGTCTCGACACCCTCTGCGACAACCTTCAAATTCAGGCTGTGCCCGAGCCCAATAATGGTGGCCACAATCGAGGCGTCATGGCGGTCGGTGCTAATATCACGCACGAATGACTGGTCGATCTTCAGGGTATGGATGGGGAATCGCTTCAGGTAAGGTTCTTAACGCATTGTCGTGAGGCCCGTCGGTGAACAGTAGGTAGCCGTCGCCTACATACCATAGTAATAAGTATAAGGTCGGGCGACAGGTGAGCCAGTCTTGCAACACGCGAACTAACATGATCACCCAGCTGAGACCTTTTTTTCTCGCTTATCTAAAATACTCGAAGGGACGAGTCCTGTAGTTAGATCATTCGCAGTTTTTTCTTGACAATTGATACAGATCAACGACGGCTTGCCCACCAGACAGGATATTAGCGTACATAACTTAATGCTATACCAAAGTACAGGTTAGTCTCCCACTTCCATTCAGTAATAAGTCATTCGCAGTTTTTTTCGCTAATTGACATTTATCAATGACGGCTTGTTGGCGGAACGGTATCTAGACAACCTGAAGTAAATGGGCGCCTACGAGGGAGCTAGCGCGCGTTCCACCAGCACATGTTCTGGCACGGATTTCAACACAAGATCGCAACACTTCTCGAAGGGGAAACAATTCATGAAGAATGCTATCAAGAGTTTGGGCGTGAGCTTTGGCATCGTGCTGCTCGCGGCCCTGTGGGCGCCGACCGCGTCCGCATTTCCAACCTATTCTTGCGATGGTACCGGGGAAGACGGGAGCCAACAGATCCTGTGTTTTGATGGTGCCGACGGCACTAACCCAGATAGCGGCAACTGCGCCAATTGCCACGGCGGCTTCCGCGAGGGGGGATACGTCTCCAATACCGCAGACGATCCCGCGGCCTGGGGTATCGAGCTGATGAACGGGCACGTCAACGCCTACGGCCTCGCTTGTAGAGACTGTCACACCGGTACCGGGAACCCCCGTACCCCGACCTTCTTGGATGCCGCGGACGGCGGCATCACCTGCTCCAATTGTCACGGGCGCGACGAGGATATCACGCCCAATGATGGCGCCTTCGGCGGACCGGGCCCCGGGCGCAGCGATGGCCTGCGGGCGCACCACGCGTCGGCCGGCATCACAAGTTGCGCGGACTGCCACACGGCGGATACGACGCCGGTCGGTGAACACATACCATCGCCGACATTTGTTACCCTCGGTATCGACCCCTGTAACGAGGATGGCGGCGATCTGACAATCACCGGTAACTTTGGCAATGTCGGGCTAGACAACGACGGCGACGCTCTGCGTGAGCCAGACGATCCGGACTGCGCGGTCAACGTCCCGCCGGTGGCGGTCGACGATACTGCGAGCACTCCGTTTGAGACGCCGGTGACGATTCCGGTGCTGGTCAACGACATCGACGACGACGGCCCGAACGCGCTGACGGTGGACTCCGTGACCCAGGGGGCCAACGGCGGCGTGGTCAACAACGGTGGCGATGTCACCTACACGCCGGCACTCGGCTTCTCCGGGACCGATACGTTTACCTATACCGCGACCGACGGGGCAGATCCCTCCAACGTGGCGA
>JAOTYM010000077.1 GCA_029861845.1 Gammaproteobacteria bacterium
TTCGAAACCGGGAGCTACTCCATCAGCTCGCCCACACGTCCCGGCTGGGTGCGATGGGTGAAATGGCATCCAGCTTGGCGCACGAGTTGAACCAACCATTGACCGCTATTGCCCACTACTGCGATGCTGCGGCCACCATGGCACGTTCCAGTCCGCATCCCGATGATGAGCTCCTTGAGGCTTTGGGTGAAGCTCACGGGCAAACGCAGCGCGCGGGTGACATCATTCGCAACCTGCGGCAGTTCGTGAGTAAGCAAGCTACGCAGAAGTCATTGGAGGACTTAAACGCCTTGATACGAGATACCGTGGAATTTGCCAACCCGGAGTTCCGCAATAAGAGCGTGGAAACCAAGCTGACGCTGGCGGAAAATCTGTGTCCCCTGATGCTTAACAAAGTGCAGATCCAGCAGGTACTCGTCAACCTGGGGCGTAACAGTCTGGAAGCGATGGAACTCGCGAACAGCAGCCCTCGAGAACTGAAAATCGCCACTGCGACCCAAGGGAACGGTACTGTGCAGGTCACGGTGCATGACACGGGTCCCGGATTGGACGCTGAGGCGGCGGCTCGACTGTTCAAACCGTTTCTGACCAGCAAGCCCGAGGGCTTGGGCATGGGGCTATCGATAAGCCGGTCGATCATCGAGGCCCATGGTGGACGCTTATGGGTAGACACCGGCGCCGGTGATGGCACCACGTTTCACTTTACCCTGCCTTTGAGTTTGGAGCGATAGCGCGTTGGATACGCAACCTACTGTGTTCGTCGTCGACGACGATCATGCCGTCCGTAAGGCGCTCACGCTGTCGCTAAAAAAGCGAGGTTGGTCGGTGGAGAGCTACGAGTCTGCCGAAGCTTTCCTAACCTCGCACGATGTTGACCGGCCTGGTTGTTTGGTGCTGGATGTACAAATGCCGGGGATGAGCGGACTCGAGCTTCAAGACGCGCTCACCGCGAGGCATTGCAATATCCCGATTATTTTCGTTACTGGCCATGGCGACATTCCGATGTCGGTGCGCGCGATTAAAAGGGGTGCCATTGAATTTCTTGAGAAGCCCTATCGACAGGGAGTACTGTTGGGGCGTATCGAAGAGGCGCTTGCCCAAGATGCCCGAAACCGTCAGAAGGAGGTCGAGTGCAACGCGATCAAAGCACGTTTCGAACGATTGACCGCACGTGAAAAAGAAGTGATGGCGTTACTTGTCGCCGGCGCCGCCAATGCCTCTAATAAACAAATCGCGCGGCAACTCGACATCAGCTACCGAACCGTCGATAACCACCGAGCGCGCGTGATGGAGAAGATGCAAGCTCAATCAGTCCCGGATCTCGTCGATATGGCCAAGCTATGCGGCGTCTATAAATCGACCGACTGACAACGCTCCCCATGGTTGGCCGACAACGTGGGCCGGCGCAGCGGTTACCCCGAGACCCTGCCTGGTTTCCGTTGCCTATCCGTGCCGCTACGGATATCGCGGCGCGGGTCGACGGCGTAATGTCCTACCTAAATACTTCGATGAGCGAATGCTTAGTCCAAGGCATTCAAACGGTGATGATTTCGACAAAAAACTATCATATGACCAACAACACGCGCCGTAAAAACGATCTCGCTCAGGTTAGCAACCATGAATTCCAGCAACACGTAGAACAGATCTCGATGCGTAGGGATGGCGAGTACGCACTCGTCTATATGTATGTCAGTGGTCTGGATACGGTTGGCGAGAGTAGACATCACGCCATCGGTGAACGCCTGCTGCAACAGGTGGCAAATCTGCTTTTGGCTAACGTGCCGGAACCGGGCAGCCTCACCATCATAGGTGGTCAGGAGTTGGCACTGTTGCTCCAGGATTGCCGGGAAAATGATGCTTTACGTTGCGCCCGTTTGGTGCGCTCGAAAATACAGACATCTGAATTTCGCGAGAATGGGGGTAGTTTTCGGTTTGGCATCAGTACCGGGATCGTACTCGTGACGGTGCAACCGAGAGATCCCCGGGAGTTATTGATCCAGGTGCAACGTTGTTGCCGGATCGCCAAAAGCAAAGGGCACAATAGGATTGAGTTTTGTAGTGGGGTTTAGCAACTGGTGTCGCTGACGCGACGGTTGTATTAACCCGGTCTCGCCCCGGCAATTACTCCTGCATTGCTCTAACTTCCCTTCGCCGGCGCGATTCGTGACGTGCATGGATGCACTGTGCCGCAAGCGCATGGATGCGCAAGAGCGGCCTCGGCTTGCTTGAAGGGCAAGAAAAGCAAAACCCCTCCCCATTCATTGGGCACGATCGGGTTGGGACACCGATCACGGTTCACCGCTGACCGTTCACGGATCACGGTTTACAGATAATTGTTTGCCATTCACCAATCACCGATTACCGTTCGCGGGTCACGACCTCGTTTCACTTGACATTGGTAACTTATATGTTACTATAGGTTATGCCGGACGCAGAGTGATCGAGTACTCGGAGCGGGATGTCTCTTCGCCGTTCGGCAAATCGTTTACGCGTCTCAACCCGAAGGCGGCAGCCCAGGTGGCTACCGCCCTGTACCGACTCGAACAAGGCAACATGTCGAACGTTAAATCCGTCGGCAATGGTGTATTCGGGTATCGAATCGATTTCGGCCCAGGCTATCGAGTATTTCGGACAAGAGGGCAATGCGTTGGTGATCCTGTTACGCGGTGGCACGAAAAAGCGCCAACGCAAGGACATCGGTAACGCCCAGAATTATGGGCCGAGTACAAGTCTCGTAAGAGAAAGGGGTAATCTATGCCGATTACTAGAAATTTCCGCAAGACCGTATGGGCGCGCGCTCAACGTGATCGTCGGTTTCGCGCAGCGTTATTAACAGAAGCAATTAACGAGTTTCTGGTGGGAGATCTACAAGCGGGCAAGGCCATGCTGCGTGATTACGTAAACGCCACCATTACTTTTGATGGTTTGGCCGAGGCGGTTGAAAAACCCAGTAAGAGCCTGCAAAGAATGCTCGGCCCGCGCGGCAACCCAACCGCCGAAAGCCTATTCGCCATTATCAAAGTACTCCAAGATACCGAACGTGTACGGTTGCAAGTGAAAGTGACCAAAAAGGCTGCCTGATGCCTATCGAGGTGCCTCAAGACTTAAGCTCCTGAGGGTTTACGGACCACGACTCACAGTTTACCGTGTACAGATCAGCCGATGTGCAGGGAAAAGATTGTTCTGACGTGTATGGCTGGGATTGTTCCTACAATCCTTTTGCATTTCCTGCCTTCGTGGAGGTCAAATGCACAAGTGCCACGAGTGCAGGCGACCTACAGGAGGTAGGAAGTTAGGGCAATGCATGGAGCACGACTACGCGGATGTAGCAGTTAGAGTCGCGCCGGCGACCGACAGGGATGTCGGAAATTAGAGCAACGCAGGAGCAGTTGTCGCGAGCGGCGATTACGGATCACCATGATCGATGTAAACATTCTGCCTGCCTTGGAGTACTCGACCGACATCATCATCGATCGGGTATTGTCGCGCGATCGGCGCGTGCTGTTCTTCGGCGAACCGGGTATCGGTAAATCGACGTTGGCCACGACGCTTGCTGGCGCGTTGGTGAACGCCGGGCGGCGTGTGCGGTGTATCGGCGCCGACCCGGGTGCCCCCACCTTCGGCATACCCGGTGCGGTGTGCCTCGGCGAGTGGCACGGTAAGGACTGGGGGCGCATCGCGCTCGAAGCGCTTTGCACCCTCGATGCCGGGCGCTTTCGCTTGCCTTTGGTCTCAGCCACCAGGAGGCTGGCAGTACCAGGCCTTGACGGCGTGCTGTTCATCGATGCCCCGGGTGTGTCGCGCGGTGTGGCGGGGGCCGAGCTCTTGGTGGACCTGGTCGAAGCGGCCGGCATCGAGGTGGTGTTGGTATTGGCCCGGGCGGGTGCTGCGCCGCCATACCCGAGCGAGCTTGCCGCCATCGCGTCTCACGTGTTTGTGGTGCCAGCATCATCGGCGGCGCACCGGGCGAGCAAGCGTCAGCGCGCGCGCCAACGTACCCGGCTGTGGGATGCCTATCTTGCGAATAGCGAAGAAACGCACATCGCATTGTCCGATGTCCAACTCATCGGCACCCCGCCCCCGATCGACGTGCCGGCGGCGTGGCGCGGCCGGCAGATCGCGTTACTCGATGGAGCGCGCACCCTCGCGTTGGGCGAAGTCGTGCACGTCGATAGCGACAGCCTGGAGGTGCTAACCCCACGTGGGCACGCATCGGCAAACGTTCTCTTGGTGCGCGACGCAAGGCGTGGTGAGAACGGATTGTTGAACACGGCCAAACCGTTTGGGTCGACCACGCTGCAATATATTCCGCCCCCCGATGTCGCGCCCTATCCCGGCGCCGGCAGCGACGGCGGACCCTGTCCGGTAGCCCGGGTGGGGGCGGCGACAGTGACGCTGGTCAACGGCATCTTCGGTGATCCGCTGTTGCATCTGCGCCTACGCCACCAAAAGCGCAGCCTGTTGTTTGATCTAGGGGAAGGCGGGCGGCTGCCGAATCGCGTTGCCCACCAAGTGACCGATGTCTTTATCAGTCACGCTCACATCGATCACATTGCGGGATTTCTCTGGTTACTGCGCTCGCGCATCGGCGATTTTTCCGTATGCCGCCTATACGGACCGCCCGGCATCGCCGATAACATCGTCGGCCTGGTGAGCGGTATCCACTGGGATCGCATCGGCGAGCACGGCCCGCGGTTCGAGGTGGCCGAGCTTCACGACACGCGCTTGATTCGTTTTGCGATCCAGGCGGGACATGCCGTTGTATCGAAAATGGACGAGGTGCCGGTCACCGATGGGGTGGTGCTCGATGAGTCTGCGTTTCGCGTGCGTGCGATCACCGTCGATCACCGCACCCCGGTGCTGGCGTTCGCGTTCGAGCCGCCGCGACAGCTCAATATCAGAAAGGAGCGTCTAATCGCGCGTGGGCTCGCGGTGGGACCGTGGCTGGGCGAGCTCAAGCAACGCATCGCCGACGATAAGCGCGAGGCCTTGATCCGGCTTCCCGGAGGTCAAACGGAACGCGCCAGTGTGTTGGGCGATGACCTGGTGCTCATCGCGCCGGGACAGAAGCTCGTCTATGCCACCGATCTCGCCGACACCGCCGATAACCGCGAGCGCCTGACGGGACTCGCCAAAGGGGCGCACACGTTTTTTTGCGAGGCGACATTTGTCGAAGAGGATGTGGACAAGGCAATAAGCACCGGCCACCTGACGGCGCGCGCCTGTGGCGAGATTGCGACCGCCGCCGGGGTGGAGCATTTGGTTCCGTTTCATTTTTCGAGGCGGTATGAGGATGAGCCTGAAAGGGTGTATGAGGAGGTAAGGGCGGTTTGTTCGAGAGTAGTAATGCCGAGGTAGAGATGTCTTCTAATCCTACAAAACAAAAAAGCGAAAACCTTTTCTGACTAACCTCTAACAGTTGGCGGATCATCGATCACCATTTACCGTTCATGGTTCCCGAATTACCGTTGACTGTTCACGGCTGACCGTTCACGGACCTACGGAGGTCCGTTCCTTAAGCCCGACCACCTGGAGGACGGGGACGGATTTGGGGAATCCTTTGAGTGAGAGCTCCCCGATGCGTTCTACGTCGGCGAGCTCTTCGACCGCCGCGCAAACCGCCTCAGTAATCAGGATCTGTCCGCTTCGTGCCTCATCGCAAAGTCGCGACGCGAGATTCGCCACAGAACCGATAGCTGCATAGTGGAACTGTTCTTCGGAGCCGATGTGTCCCAGTGTGGCGTACCCCGAGGAGATTCCAATTCCGAAACCTAATTTGATGCCACGCTTGCGCCATGCCTCGATGAGCTCGCCGACGTCGTGTTGCATCATCACTGCCATGCGGACTGCGCGCGCCTCGGGATCTGGGCAAGGCAACGGATCGTTGAAAAATGCCATCAGCCCGTCTCCGGCGAAGTGCTCAATGGTCGCCTCGAAACGGCGTAGCAACGAGCCAATAGCTTTGTAGTACTCCCGAAGCACTCGCATCGC
The DNA here is from genome assembly GCA_029861845.1 of Gammaproteobacteria bacterium. Lineage (GTDB taxonomy): Bacteria > Pseudomonadota > Gammaproteobacteria > Acidiferrobacterales > SPGG2 > SPGG2. Next base: position 5,992 of record JAOTYM010000077.1, read on the forward strand.
CTCTTCGGGCTCAGCGATCGATGAGAATTCCGTGAAGTTTCGCAGGTCACAGAAGACCACAGTAATTTCCCGGCGGTGGTCATCTGTGAGCTTCTGTTCATCAGAGGAGACAATAAGCTCGGTGAGTTGCGGCGAGAAGAATCGCTTCAATTGACTTACGCGTTCGATGTTGGCGTACGATTCCCGCAGCTTGGCTGTCATCTGGTTAAACTCGTCGGCGAACACTTGCAGTTCGTCGCCGGTCTGAACGTCGATGCGGTGATCTAGCTCACCCCCGCCAATCCGCGCTACCCCCTGCCGGAGTGCTTGCAACGGTCGCACGACCCGGAAGCCAATCAGGAGGCTCGCCAAGACAGCCATACCGAGGCCAATGAACAGCAGAACGCCGCTGCGAACGAGGGAGGCATACAGCGGTGCGTAAGCCTCGGCGGCGGGGCGTTCGACGAGCACCACCCATCGCAAGTCAGGAATAACCGCGTAGGCCGCGAAAACCTTCTGGCCGGCGAAGTTCGATTGGGCGGCAAAAGGACCCGGGGTGCCGGCCAAGGCCGCTTGCACCGACCGCGTCGGCATGGTCGCCGACCATCTCAGCGAAGGTGTCTTGAAACTCGTCCGGGGATTCGGTCTTGCCGGAGAGAAGCAGGGTGATTCCCAACGCGCCTGCCGCGACTTGCAACGGTACCGGATCCAGTCGGCTGGTGGAATCCAATATCACGGCCACGCGCGTGACCCCAGGGACCGTTTCTTGCAAGAGCCTTGAAAGCGAGCATTGCCATGGCGCTCGATAGTACTGGCCATCCCGCGGAAGAAGTGCGAACAGGCATTCGTGCGCTGACGCAGGGATCGCGCCCCGTAGTGCCGGAGCACTTCGGGGTCATCAGCAGCGCTTTGCTAGCGCGCAAGCAGCTACGCATTACTCACTACAACCGGGCGCGAGACGAGGAGTTCGTGTGCGAGGTTTCTCCACAGCGACTCATACATTATCGCAACAACTGGTATCTCGATGCGTGGTGTCATCTGCGCGACGCACTGCGTAGTTTTTCAGTAGCAAGTATTCGCGATGCTAAGATTCTCGATAGGACCGCACCGAACGTAGCCGAGAAAGAACTTGATGCCGAGCTTGGTAGTTAAATAGGTTAAGGGATGTGCCGAGTATCTCTCCGGGCGCACCAATGTTTCAATTCTCGGGCGCTGAATCGCTGCCGCACTACGTGTCTCCTCCGGGGCGGTTACCTCTCGTCACCCTCAAGCCGGCGGTGCCACCGTGAGCCGGCCTGACACGCCGTGCTTGTCGATGAGGCTCGCCACGAAACCGCTCGCCTTCGCCTCCTCCACGAAGTCGCGCAGGAACGCGGCGCCGGCCTCGCGGTCGGGTTTGGTGCCGATGGCTTGCTGCACGGCGGTAAACTTACCATCCAGGATGCGCCCGCCCGGGAGCTTGTTAACTTCGTCGACCAGACGTGGCCGCAGACCTGCCAGGGCCTCCAGCTTCTGCTCGACGAAGGTGTCGAAGGAACCCTCGAGGCCCTTGGCCATTACCAGCTCCGCGTGCTTGATGTTGTCGCTGAGCCAGAGCTCGTAGGCACTGCGCGCGGATACAGCGATGCGCACGCCCTCTCGGTCTACCTCGTCGATGCTCTGGATCGGCGATCCCGCCGGTACCAGGTACGTGGCCTCGATCTCCACGTAGGCTGGGGTGAAGGCGATGTTCTTCGCGCGTTCGGGTTCGGCGCCGATGTTGCCGATGTCCCAGACATCTTCCACCGCGGCGTCCGCCAGCTCGCCCGGGGTCTTGAACGGCACGAGCTTAAGCGGAACGCCCAAGCGGTCGGCCACCGCCCGGGCCATGTCGGGTGAGACACCATCCGGATCGCCCTCCTGCGTCTCTCCGGTGACCAGCAGGAAGTTGGACATATTGATGCCGGCGCGAAGGACGCCGGTGGGTGCGAGTTCGGCACGTGCTTGCTCGAGCATGAGTATCGGCTCCAGGTGTGGGGGGCCAATACCCTATTACCGATCCGGGACAGAGTCCAGATCAGGCCATTCGTAAACAGAGCCAAGCCTGAAGGATCTCTATGAGCAAGTAGTTCAGTCTTACGTCACCAAACGGTATTCTGGCGAAGTTATGCCTGCCGAGCGGCGCAGGATTTTAATGCGCGCGACCCTGGCCTTGGCTGTCTTCGGTGTCGCGCTCGTGTCAATGCCATGTTTTCGATCTTTCCACCCAAATGCGCGTGCCCTCGCAAAGGTGCCACAAGTTAAGGTCTCTCAGATGATTTTTTCAGGTGTGCGGACACCAAGCTTGACGAATGGTGGCGGAAGCAGTTCGTCTGGGACAGCAACGGGAAAGGTAGGGCAAGTACGTACCGGATCTCCCTGCGCCCATCTACGAAGAGCGCGGTAGCGGCATCGTTCTTGGCAAGAAATAAGTCGGGCCAGACTCGATTTAGCGCGTGGTAACTAGAACCACTCGAACCATGACGTTAGATAAATGAAGTTAGATATATGAAACTGTCGGATCGCCGGACGGCAAATACGTGGTACGAAGGACGGAAGGCAAGGCCCCTCAGGAGACGGCAAGTGGAAAAAGGGCGGGTGGCGGGACGTTAGTGGTTCGTCATTCGGGGGGAAAACCGATCAAGCGAAATATAGTCGAGCAGCCAGCCTTTTTCGTTGGTACACTTGCCCGGCGTGCCCTTCGGCACGAACCGGAGAGGCTCACATGTTACGCCGCTTACGTGGATTATTCTCCAGCGACCTGGCCATTGACCTCGGTACCACCAGCACGCGAGTCTCGGTGCAGGGCAAGGGCATTGTGCTGGATGAGCCCTCTGTCGTTGCGATTCGCCATGGCCCGTCGGGCACCCGCAACAACGACAGCATCCTGGCACTAGGGCAGGCGGCCAAGCAAATGATCGGGCGTGCACCCGGTAACATTCAGGTAATACAGCCGATCAAGGACGGTGTGATCGCGGATTTCGCGGTGACTGGGGAAATGCTCCAGCAATTCATCCGCCGCGTGCAGAAGAGCCGCGCGTTTCAATCGAGTCGGCGCGTTGTCATCTGTGTGCCCTACGGTGCCACTCAGGTCGAGCGACGTGCTATCCGCGAGTCAACCATGGCGGCTGGCGCACGCGAAGTCTATCTCATAGAAGAACCGATAGCGGCGGCCATCGGCGCCGACCTGCCGGTCGTTAACCCGACGGGATCGATGGTGGTGGACATCGGCGGTGGCACGACCGAGGTCGGGGTACTTTCGCTCGGTGGCATCGTTCACGCCGTTTCGCTGCGTGTGGCAGGCGACAAGCTGGATGCGGCTATCATCAGCTATATCCGCGAAAAGCACGGGCTAGTGGTCGGGGAGGCCACGGCAGCGCGAATTAAACACGAGATTGGCACGGCCTGGCACAAAAGCGCAGCCCGTAGTACGCAGTTCGCAGGTCTGCACTTAGGCGATGGCCTCCCCCGTAGCCAGGACATTGACAGCAGCGAGCTTCATACCACACTGAGCAAGTGCCTATATCCGATTGTCGGAGCGATAAAGACCGCGCTGGAACAAGCGCCGCCGGAGCTTAGCGCTGATGTGGCCGAAAGGGGAATCATCATAACGGGCGGGGGCGCACTACTGCGCGACATCGATCATATGCTCGCTGACGAGACGGGTCTGCCCGTGTTTATTGCCGACGACCCGCGCTCCTGTGTGGTGCGTGGATGCGCTCAGGCTTTGCAAGGGGGAGACGCCCTGGGCGACGTGTTGCTGCGCGAGTAGACAGCGGTGGCGCGCTATGGAACAAGACCTGCGAGTATCATTGATGCGCTGTCAGCACTACCTCGAACTCAAGTACCTCGGGGGATGTGGATGACGCGTCGCGCTTGACTGTTATATTGATCCGGTCGCCGGGTCGTTTATCGAGCAATGCGATTTTGACATCGCCGAGTGTTTCGATAGCCTCACCATGTATGGCAACGAGCTGATCTCCTTTTGTTAGCCCGGCCTTGGCCGCCCCACCTTGCGGGACCAGATCCTCGACAACTACACTTGTTTCCTTCTTTTGCATGTAGATTCCCAAGAGGCCAGCAGAAGGAAGAGTGACTTTGGGGGGGAAAACGAGAAAGTCCGCCATATCTGGCTCGGCGGGCTGGCCGCTGGCATTGATGACCGTCGCAGACGTTACCGGCAATCGCCGTAGAAGCCGGCGGGGTATCCCCGAACCATAGACGAGATGTCCGTTGCCGGCCAGGATGACTAGATGGCGCTGCGGATACTCCCGTAGATAACCTGTGGCATTGTCTGCCATCGACTCATCCCAGAGCAGCTGCGCCTCCACAAAGTAGTCGAAGTTGTCGAGTTCTGTATTCCTTTGCCGGTGTTCCTCGAATACTGCTCGCAGCAATTCGCGGTACTCAAGATCTGATTTATCAACTTGCGCTGTAACCTGCGCCTTCTCATCATCGGTAAGGCTGCCCAGCCCCGACAGCGCAACTTTCCGACTGATCTCCGTGGGGATGTTGAGGGCAACAAGCGGAATATTGTGTTTACGCGCATACCGAAAAATTGGGCGGTAGAGGCGGTAATCGAAACTCCAGCGCTCGAAGTATTCGGTTTTCTTTAGAAAGCCTTTTTCGTCAAGCTCGCCGGCAATATAAGCATCAAGATGGGGCTGTGAGGATCTTTGAAAATATTCGACCCCGATCGCGAGATCACTGTGAGCCCTATGTAGTCGCTTGATGATTTCCAGTTGTGCCAGGTGATGACCAAAACGATCATGAATTTCGCCAACAAAAACCACTTGCTTTTGCGCCAGCTGGGGAATAATGGCGTCCAGGTCGGGCAATGCACTGAGATCGATTGCTCTCACGTCCACGGGCGCGGCGGTGTGCTCCAAGGAGTCTTCAGCTGTTGGTGCGACGGCAACCGCATGTATCTTCTTAGCATAACTGTCCGTCGATGGCTCGCAAGCGAGCAATCCGACAGCAAACAGTGCCACGAATACCTGGGAAAAAAAATGGATGTTCATGAATGACCCGATGCGATGAGTCCGCTATGATCCTATGACATTGTACCCCGGCTGGGCGGTCATCCGTGTAATACAATCACAGTCGGTAATCCAAAATTCAAAAATGGTCTTCACCAGTCTCGAAGATGCGTCTCAGGGAGCAGGGAAGCCGGCGAGAACGGTTCTCGCTGGATTCCTGGGGGCAGCAATTCTGGTCTTTAACACACCGATAATCGCCGCTCCCGTTATCCATCACGATCTAGATCTTTCGCTTGACCCGAAAAACGGGCAGCTCATAGGCCGCGACACCGTGACCCTGCCCGATAAACTGATCACCGATCGACACGAGGTCTCTTTTTCACTACATGCCGGTCTACATCTTACCCTGGAAGGGGGGCAGTTCGAGCTGATGCCGCTCGGCGTGTCACACATCGGCGTGCCGGTGCAACGGTATCGATTGCGCTTAGCGCCTGGAAACAGACGCTTCACGCTGCGCTACACCGGTGCTATCCAGCACCGGTTAGCGGGGCCGGATGACGCTTACGGAAAGACCGAGCGCGCAACGCCAGGTGCAATTTCCGCCGACGGCGTGTATCTCACGGGGCAGAGCTACTGGTATCCACACTTTGCCGACACGCTGTCGACCTTTTCCCTGGAGGTCGCTCTACCCGTTGGCTGGCGGGCGGTTAGTCAAGGATCAAACGGACAGGTGGCTGTGAGTGCGGGTGTAGCAAGAACGCGGTGGCACGAGCTTAAGCCACAGGAAGAGATCTATCTAGTTGCTGGGCGTTATCATGAGTACCGACACGAAAACACAGAACCAGCGGCTCTTGTATTCTTGCGCAGCCCCGATGCCGCCCTGGCTACGAAATATCTCGATGCCACGCAGCGCTACGTTGAACTCTACAGCCGGCTCTTGGGGTCTTATCCTTACAAAAAATTTGCTTTGGTCGAGAATTTCTGGGAAACGGGCTACGGCATGCCTTCTTTCACGCTACTTGGGCCGCAGGTGATGCGGCTGCCATTCATCATCCATTCCTCCTATCCCCATGAGATTCTTCATAACTGGTGGGGCAATAGCGTATATGTGGCGAAACGTGGAGGTAATTGGAGTGAAGGGCTTACCGCCTACTTGGCCGACCACCTTCTTGCAGAGCAGGGTGGCCGAGGTGCCGAGTACCGGCGAGGGACGCTGCAGAGATATGCGGATTATGCTGGGGACGCGCGCGACACCGCATTGACGGACTTCTGGGGTCGTCATGATGAGACAAGCCAAGCGATCGGATACGGTAAAGCGCTTATGTTCTTCCACATGCTGCGTTTGCGACTGGGGGATGAGGTTTTTGTCAGAGCCCTAAGGCACTTCTACAGGACGTATCAGTTTCGCGCGGCCAGCTATTCTGACATCAGGCGCGCGTTCGAGGCTGTAAGTGGAGCTGATCTGAGCGCCGAGTTTATACAATGGGTAGAGCGCACCGGGGCACCGCGTTTGCAAGTAGACAAGCTTCATGCGCACCGTGACGGCGATACCCATCGCCTCGTGGGCGTTCTCAAGCAAACACAGTCAGGTCCGAGTTATAAACTATCCGTTTCGGTGGCCGTTTATCTGGAGGACGAGGCCCAACCGCTCAGAACAAACGTTATCCTAGATGCACGCGAGAACCGGTTTGAAGTCAGCTTACGGTCACGGCCGTGGTTGGTGCTTATCGACCCGGAGTTCGATGTGTTCCGGCGCCTCGATCGCAGAGAGATTCCCCCGTCACTGGGACAACTCTTTGGCGCGGAGCGCGTGCTGATTGTTGTCCCAGCCCGGGCGCCGGCGCAGGTGCGCGAGCGATATCGGGATCTGGCAGAGCGCTGGGCGCAGGGCGCGGGAGACAATATTCATTGGCGCTGGGACAACACACTGGAGACACTCCCTTCCGACCGGTCCGTTTGGTTGTTCGGGTGGACCAACCGATTTCGATCCAAGCTCGCGAGCGCGGCAAGCAAGTATCACTTTTCCTTGGCTCACGACAGTGTCAGCGTCGGCGACCGGGCAGTCACCCGCAGTGCGGAAGCCGTCGTGATTACTGCACGACACCCAAGGGATGGAGCCTATGCAATCGCGTGGCTTGCGTGTGACAGTCCCGCCGCATTCACAGGCCTCGCACGGAAATTGCCGCACTACGGCAAGTATAGTTACCTCGTGTTTGAAGGTGACGACCCGCGCAACGTGTTGAAGGGGCAATGGCCAGTAATCGACTCACCACTTAGGGTAAAGCTTGGCCAGAAAAGTGGCGCCACGGTGAGTGATTCGCGCCTCCGACCCCATCGTCCGCCCCTCACGGCAGTGCTGAAATAGTTGAGGTGGGTTAAACGAGGCAGCGCCCGCAAAGATCGATGTGTCACCAATAATCGAGATGATTACTAAAGAACAAGCCATAAAGAAGGTGAGAGGCACGCTTAGTGAAGATATGGACGTGATGTTAGACAACATAATCGAAAAAGAATACGGTTGGGTACTCTTTCCTCAAAGCAAACAATACATAGAGACCAAAGATCCGATGTTTATGGCCATCGGCTCAGGGGGAATTCTCGTAGAAAAAACTACCGGAAATACATATGAGTTTGGGTCAGCCTATTCTACCGATCAGAATCTACGAATATATGAACTTGGATATTTTCAATATGAAAACTGGGATATAGAAGTTATTAAAGTAATAAACAAAAGCAAGACAATAGCGCATCTATCGAAGCTAGACATTAGTTATGTGATGCCTGAATATGAACATGGTACTGTTTGGAAAATACCCAAGAAATACAGCAATGAACAACTTAAAAAAAAGTTGAAGTCTTTGCCAGTAAGATTCAACTTGGGGAATGTTTATTTTAGATGGGAACAACTGGAGTCTCTTAAAACGCAAAGTGATTTCGAGTATCAGTTGTCTGAGAATAAAGGGCATGAAAATGATATTTAACAAAGCGCTTCATGCGGAGTCGCTAAACGCTCGCCGGTGGACCCTTACGATGTCTATACGTTTGATAACGCCGGCCGTACCACGGTGTACGCACGCTACTAGACACGGTTTCCTCGCGCCTGAGCTACGCTTGTTTTAACGGACACCTCGCTAGCCAGAAGAGTTCAACCACTATTGGCCGAGAAGACGAGCAGCGTTGCGATGCGCGATCTTTCTTGCCACATCGTTCGGAAGTTGGCGAAGCCACTCACGGTGCTGTTGGATGAGGCCAACATACAGCGGCCAGCGCCACGCCGCCCACGTGTCGGTGCCGATGATAAAGCGATCCGAGTGACGCAAAAGTAGTGCTTGCCAGGCGGGATCGAGGCCACCGCTCGGCGCAATGTCCTCGGCTCTGAGCGACAGCTCGGTCCAGAGCTGTGGGTAACGGTCTAGCAGCTCGCCGATCACCGCCGGTGGAGCACTCAAGCCGGCGTGCGCCCACAATATCTTGACTTTAGGGTTGGTCGCGAATAGCGCGCTTACGGCTGCGGCGCCGCTGTGCACATGAAGTAAGATATCACGCTCGACCGCGAGTTCCACCACACGCTTCATCTGTGGCGTATCAACCTGGCTTGCGTCCATCAAGTGAAATTCACCGATACCGCGGTAGACATTCCGCTCCACACGGTTCTCGATGTAGGCCAATACCTTGTCATCACGGTACCAGGTCATCATGTCGGCCTGACTCCGATACGGGCGCAGTTCGGGAACGACTCGGCCCGGATCCGCCTGGTACAACATGAGGGTACCGTCATCCGGCGTGCTCGATACGAGTGCACCGGTGACACCAGCTTGGTTCAGAAGTTCGAGCACAGCCTTCGAGCTCAATGAGGCCCAGCTGTCATCGCTATAGTGTAGATGCGCATCAAAAATGGGCAGTGGCTCGTCGCCGCGTGCGTGGATGCCTGCAAACAGCAGGCTTAGGCTAACGATGGCAGCTGCACGTCGAAATCGCATAGCAGGTCGTCTGCGGCAGGTTACTTGTGCTTGCTCTATTTGCGTTTGCCTCGTTTCACGACACCGTCAAACGTTTTGCCGGGGTAAGCGGGCATCTTCGCTACCTTGTCGAAGCCCGGCATCGCCTGCATATGCCTGAGCATCCGGCTTCGCATCTCCTTATCGGGCAGCGGACCCTTGAGGGCGGCGATGTTATCTGCTTGGTGTTTGGGATTGGTGGTTGCCGGAATGGCACAAGTCACGGCCGGATGCGAGATGATCCATTTGAGGAAAAACTGCCCCCACGTCTCGCAACCAATCTCGCTGGCAAAATCCGGTAGCGACCGGCCCTTCACGATCTTAAACAGTCGTGCCTTCTCGAAGGGCATATTTACCATCACAGCCGTCCCGGTATCGATGGCGGCTGGCAGAATGCGGTCCTCAGCCACACGCGTCGCCAGCGAGTAACGCACCTGGACGAAATCGAGAGCGCCTTTTTCCACCCACGGGGCGATCAGGCCGAAGTAGGATGGCTGGTGATGGGTGACGCCCAGGTAGCGGATGCGGCCATCCTTTTTCCATTCCTGCATGACTCGAACGACCGTCCGCGCGTTCACCAGACTGTGGCACTGCATGAGATCGATCTGGTCGCGCCAGAGCCGCTCCATCGAGCGCCAGAACTGCCGTTCAGCATGGCTGCCGTCGCCGAGCCATTCGCCAGTGACCCAGATCTTGTCGGCAATGAAAAGCTGGCGCGTGATGCCCAGGGCGGTGGCATAGTCGCCGATGTTCACCTCGGCCAGGCCATAGAGTGGGGATGTGTCTATGACACGCCCGCCGCCATCGTAAAAAATTTTCATCACTTCACGCAGGTGCTCGCGCGGCTTTCCCGGCTTGACATCGAACGCCATGTGCGTGCCCAGACCGATGGCCGGCACCTCCTCGCCCGTGCGTGGAATCGCCTTCATGGTGATGTCTGCCGATTTGGCCACGGCGGGGGCGCTGCGCAACAACGCGGGGACAGCCAGCGCGGCGGTACTGAGCCCAAGGGCCTTGAGGGCGTTACGTCGGGACCTGTCGACGGTTGTTTTAGTACGCTCAGAATCGTTCATGTCAGCTCTCCTCACGATGGGATACTCTTGGCTGCTCTCCGGTGACGAGCGGCAAAGCAAAGCTTAATCCAAGGGCAATCCTCAGTCACTAGACCTTTGAAAATCTGGTGATATCTTGCGGATGGTTCAGGTAGTAATCGTACATTTGCAGCAATCGCGCGGTCTGTGTAGTTGATATATCGCTACTGAAAAAAGTTCGACAGCATGACCAGGATCGGTCCGGGCAAGATCGCGATAGCAATGAGAAGAAAGTACTTAGGAAAAGAGTAAAGCCGGCTTATACCCGCCATCATCGCGATACCGCCTCCGCCTCCAAGCAAAGCGTTCCCGGGCAAGTTGAGCAATAGCGCCAATATCAGGTATCGGCGTTTCAATAGCACCGGTATGGTTTGTGTAGGGGCTTTTCCAGCAAGAAATTCCAGACGTTTTTCTGGTGGTGTCGCATCGAAACTTTTCAATAATGCCGCTGCCCGTGCGAGATTTAACCATCGCAGAAGTGAGACCAGGAGATGTGTTGGGAAAAGCCTGCCAAGGCCAAAACTGATTGTCAGCGCAACTAACGTACAAATATATATCAGCAAAATACCCTTTGAACCCAGCACTATCATAAAGGCTAATCCTATTTCTATGCCGGGCAGAAAGGGCGTTGCCATCAGGCCTATGTATAAGATCACGCCGATAAGTACGGCCCGGTCTACAATTTCCATGTGCTCGGGCCAGATCTGAATTTCAAGCCTGTCGATCAGCCATGAAATCCCAATATTCGCCAGGATGATAAGCAGAACAATGCCCGAGAGCTTCGCCAGGGTGATGGCCCATGTGACACTTCGTCGAACGGCCAAAGTCTTACGTTCGGTTTCCATGGGCGCAAATCAGTGCAGCCACTTGAAACTTCGGACGTGGCTGGGTTTGTTATTGACCTGAATGCTGTGTTCCTTTGAACCAATACTGTCGGTCTATCGTCCAATACCAACGCTTATGTAGCCAGCGAAAGTTGGCCTTTGCCGTGTCACCCGTGATGGTTCCTTTCCATTCAAGCTTCCCTCTATTGGGGCTCAGTAGGGTAGCACTGAAATGATATGAGCCGCCTTCTTTCTTGACACTATACGGTGCCGGACCGAAGCCCCAACTCTCGCAGTCGAGTGATCGAAACTGCCCGTCCTTGAAAGTTATCGTATCTTCGTGATGATCCCCTTTCCCTTGTTCGCCTGTTTCTCCTTTGAACTGCAAACCATCCAACGCGTCGTTTTTCGATGTCGGGGTGTCAGCTGCAAAGGCAGCTATATTGGCGATTACCAAGAAAGTGCAGACGGCGATTGCACGAATGAATGGGAGCATTGGACCTGCCTCACGCATGGCTTAGCAATTTCAGCTGAGCGGATGAACGTCAAAGATTAGCCCGATAGAGACAACTTCTCTACAGTACACCAGTTAGTAGGACTATTTGAGTACCAATATCTCTTTAAAGTTTCGAAGTAGACGTCTGCCACTCACGATCTACGGCTAACGGACGTGGGATTGACCATACTATCGATAGATATTGGCTGAGACGTGTAGTAACTCCAAGTGCTTTTCTACAAGGCGTAGATTAAGCTGACGAAGGTTTCAGTCGTCACGATTCACGATCTAGACGTTACGCCCCATGAATCAAGTTGGCCGGATTCTGAGATTCAGAAAGCCCCAGACGAAGCCCACGAGCCCTGCCAGCAGGGCGCCCAGGTCCGAGTAGCGAAACGAAAACTTGTAAGTGAGTGTCACTCTCCTTTCAGGCTCGCTAATCGTCGGCGGCAGCACCCGAGGAACCCAGCCATATTGCTCTTTGCCGACGAGTACCTTGTTCCACGTCAAGTCTTCGCGTTTGGCGACATCCGCCAATAACAAGAGGTCACTCCTGCGAACGTCGCGCAAAATCTGTGAGCCCGGCCAAGGGAAGCGGTAGACATGAGTGTCACGCAAGACTTCCACAAACAGGTGGCGCGATCGATACATTGTTCCATTGGTCTGCGTGGAATCGATGGGCAGGTACATTGCCGACAGATAGAGAGCGAGGAAACCTACGCAAAAGCCAAAGCCACCCTTCATTAGGCGCAAAAGGTAATACGGAACGGCCCGAATCGCGTACAAGGCTGCCGCAGCCGCGATGGCTCCCATGAGCAGGATCGCCGGAATCGCGGGGGCGGTGTCCAGGATTAGTTGCGGATTCAGGATGACGAGGGCTAGATGTTTATGGTCGGCAATGACGTAACGCAGATACTTGAGATAAAAGAAGTAGAGTATGCCGATGCTTGCAACGGAATAGATCAGAATCTCGGCCTTCTGCTGCTTTATGATGGGCAGGAACGACCAAATGCGAATAGCGTCAATCAGACTCGGATGGCTATCCCATTTACACTGATAGATCGTCAACGGCTTCGTTTTACCTCGCGGCCTAAAGCCAGCTTTTTTGCTGAGACTAAACTCTTTCTCTTGCAACTCAGCCACTGTCTTATCTGAAACAAGAATTTCATCACCTTTACCCTGATCTGCCAGCCTGCCTACGACATTGACTACATCCCCATACAGGTCCTTTCCTCGACGATGGCCTTGCCGGTATGGATCGCAATCCGGACATGCGGGAAAGGGCCCGGGTTGCGATTACGCTGCTGCGCGAGCAATTGCTGAATGCCTATCGCGGCCTTGACAGCGTTGGTAGGAACACGAAATGAGGCCATGACGCCGTCACCGGTGGTCTTGATAATCTTTCCGCGAAAACGCGTGATGACGGGAAATACCAATCGGTTGTGTTGATCGAGCATCAGCCGGCCCTCGATGTCGCCGCGTTCATCGAAGTACTCTGTAGAGCCCTCGATGTCGGTGAGCAGTATGGTGAGCGGCTTGGTTGATTTGCGGATGTGGCGACTGAGACCCGCAACGATATTATCCTTGTGCATGCTTAATGCTTTAACGCCCTTTTCGGGAGATCCTTAGTCATCGAGTAGCGTGGGAGTGGGGCCTATGCTGCCTAGGACATGCCGGTCCTGCCCCGGGAAGATCGAGCGACGGCAGTATAACGCTAGATACCGCCTGCGGTAATGTGCTGGGGCGCATTATCCGATAAACGTGTGCTCTCGGCCGATATGATTAGGCCGGCACAGCCCTCTCACCGCGCCTCATGCTGGACCCGTGACTAAATATAGTTGCGGCTTTTTTGGTAAAGGTAATGTATAATGCAATTTGCAGAATACTCCTTGTACTCAGTTCGGACGTTCCTCCACGTTTTTTCGGCAGTTACTTCCCCGATGTTGCTTCCAGGAATAAACTGCAAACCATCGTAATTTAACCAAACAGAGGTATTTCCGTGATTACAGGAACAGTAAAGTGGTTTAACGACAGTAAGGGCTACGGCTTCATTACCCCACAGGACGGTAGTAAGGACGTCTTCGTGCATCACTCGGCCATTCAGGGGGGCGGCTTCAAGTCGCTGACCGAGGGCCAACGGGTAACACTGAATGTCGAGCAGGGCTCGAAAGGTCCGACGGCGACGAACGTGCAGCCGGCCTAAGCGTCAAGACCGGTAAGAGCCGGGTTTGAACGAAGACCCCGCCACGCGGCGGGGTCTTTTTTTTTGCGAAACGAGATAGGGTCAGTGCTCTACCTTGTTGTTTTCCGGTAGTTTTGAACGCGGCACCCTCAAGGATATGGCTCAACCCTCGTTCGACATTTGCGTGGCCAGTACGTTGCTGTTGGCAGCGCTGCCAGTAATGTTGCCTCCGTCTGGTTCAGTTCGCGACGAGACTACAGTCCTTTGTCATACCGGTGGGTAGATGGACGATGGTCTGCTTCTCTGCCTCGGCGTTCCAGAGCGCAACATTGACCAATGCCTGCAGCGGGTCCGTGTCTGCCGCCGGCGTATGATAAAAGGTGACCGGGGCAGTTGTGCGATCGAGGTCACGCTGGAAGCTCGCGCGGAGCGGGTCAGCATTAGCCGGCACAGCTGTAAGCAACACCAGGCTGGCCGCAAGCGCGGCGATGGGGTTACTGAGGATGACCGATGTTTTCATGGCAATCTCCTTAATGAGAATGTTGGCTACGCGACGGGCTGCGGTGCCGGCTAGCTGATCGGCTGCACCAGCAACAGCGCCATGACGGCGATATATTTCACCGCTATCAGTGCAAAGGGAGTAAGAATAAGTA